>JAEINL010000070.1 GCA_016342655.1 Sphaerochaeta sp.
GGTGGTGTGAGAGGTTGGGGCCGTGAGGCCCCTGCCTACTCGATCAGGGCTTGCCCTGGGGTATTGATACCTTTCATTTGTTCTCTTCTCTCTTTCTTGATATTCTGTGGAAACCAACTGCAATAGCAGGTATACTGGGGCGAGGAGGAAAGAGTGGCACTGATCCCATTTTACAAACCCACCATACGCCGGAAGGATATGGATGCCGTACTGCAGACCCTAGTTGACGAGAGGATAGGTCCTGGAGAGAGGGCTCAAGAGTTTCTCAAGCAGTTCTGCACCCTCATAGGCGCAAAGGAAGGCATTGCACTCAGAAGCTATGTCGATGCTCTTGTCACCGCACTGAAGCTCTGCAATATAGGAAAGGGAAGTACTGTAGGGGTGAGCATTCTTTCCCCCCGTGTGTATGAAGTTGCCATACAAAGCCTTGGAGCTGAGGTCCTTCTTGGCGATATCGATCCTGAACATGGCTGTCTCTCCCTCTCAGAAGCAACAAGACTTGTATCAGAAGGGGCTTCGGCTCTCCTTATCCATGAGCCTCTGTGTCAGATCCCCTACGCATGTGACTATCGTCAGCTGGGAGTGAAGGTCATAGAAGATATCAGCCAGAGCCTTGAAAGCTCCTATGAGGAGACCAAGGCAGGATCCTTCGGGGACCTTATTGTCTGCGCCTTTGAACAGGACTGCCTCATCTCCACCGCAGGAGGAGCCGCTCTAGTCTTCAATGATCATGCATTTGCCGCCCCCTTACAGGGGCTCTACAAAGAGGTCCGCCGGTATGAGGAGCTTCCTGATATGAATGCTGCCTTGGGTATCATCCAACTTGCCAACCTTCCATTCCAGATGATCAAGAGAAAGGAGTTCTATACTCTTTTCCGCCAATCCCTTCTGAAAACCCCCCATAAGCTGTTTGGCATAGGAAACATTGACTTCGAACCAAACGGCTATGGCTTTTGTGTTGTCCTGGACTCCAAGGCCGAGGATGCCATAAAATTTGCGAACAAATATCAGGTATCAGCCCAAAAGACCTTCTCTGATAGCCTTGGGACTCTTTACAGCCAACGCTTCGATGTGTTTCCGAATGCAGTGCCCGCTCTTCTGAGGGCTCTCTCGTTTCCAACCTATCCGTTTCTCAGACAGGGTGATGTAGAGATGCTGATGAAAGTAATCTCTCACCTGCCCTAAGGAGTAGCATGAATACACGAACACTGCACAAGGTGCTCATCATAGCCAATTGGCAAAAGACAGCTTCGCATGAACTCTCAGAGACGATAGCTCGCTATCTTGAGGAGAGGACCATACATGCAACGATATTCCGCACCTGTGAGGAGAATGAGGCCCTAGTGGTGGAAGACGGCACAGACTTGGTCATCTGCCTGGGTGGGGATGGAACGGTGCTCTACTGTGCCCGGTACCTACAGGATCTTGGTATTCCCATTTTGGCCATCAACCTAGGAACCTTCGGGTATATCACCGAGATATCTGTCGATGAGTGGGAAGAGGCCATCGAACACTACCTCAAGGGACGCAACTCCATCAGTCGCAGGCTCATGGTCCGTGTTGCTGTCATACGGGAAGGGGAACGGGTATTCTCCGGTCATGGCCTCAATGAGATGGTCGTGACTTCAAGCGGCATCAGCAAGGTCATCAACCTCTCCCTTTCCATTGGGCAGACCCAAGCAGGCTACTTTCGCGCTGACGGGCTTATCATCGCAACGCCTACAGGATCCACCGGCTACAGCCTAGCAGCAGGGGGACCCATCCTTGATGTGGACCTCTCTGCTCTTATCGTCACCCCCGTGTGTCCCTTTACCCTATCTCACCGACCCCTGGTCATCAGTGGAGAGTCAAAGGTATCCATTACCATCCTCAAGGGGCAGCGTACCGGCATTATGCTCTCCATCGATGGGCAGCAGACCTTCACCTTACATGATGAAGATGTCATCATTGTTGAGAAATCGAGAAGTAAAGCGCTCCTAGTCACAAGCGAAAGGCGTAACTATATAGAAGTAATACGTGATAAACTCAACTGGTCAGGAGGAGGTCTCCATGCTTGAGCGCCTTGAAATTCATCACTACGCCCTCATCGATGATGTAGCCATCAATTTTGGTGAGGGCTTCAGTGTCATTACCGGAGAAACAGGAGCGGGGAAATCCATCATACTTGGAGCCCTTGCCCTATTGCTGGGAGAACGCTCTGATGCACAGGCCATCAGAAGCGGCTGTGACTCTGCAACCGTCAGTGCCACTTTCTTCCTCGGAGACAATGTTCCCCCTGTGATAGGTTCCTACCTCAGTGAGAATGCGCTCGCCCTCGATGATGGGACTCTGTTGCTCAGTAGAAATGTCAGGAGCAACGGAC
Source organism: Sphaerochaeta sp. (assembly GCA_016342655.1). Lineage (GTDB taxonomy): Bacteria > Spirochaetota > Spirochaetia > Sphaerochaetales > Sphaerochaetaceae > Sphaerochaeta. The sequence continues at coordinate 2,363 of JAEINL010000070.1, forward strand.
GCTCCAGTGCATCCATCCAGGGAAGGGCCGCCACTCGTGGCGACCTTACCCTTCTGGGTGAAGAGCTCTTGGACATCAGTGCACAGCGTGACCACCAGAGTCTGCTCTCCAGTGCAAACCAGCTCTTGGTGCTCGACGCCTTCGGTACCTGCCATGCAGAAAAACAAGCGTACCAGGACCTGTTCAAACAGGTGCAGAGCCTCGAGCAGGAACAGAAGCAGCTCAAGAAAAACCTGCAGGACAGTGAGAGGGAAGCGGAGTTCCTCAAATTTGCCGTGGATGAGATTTCCAAGGCAAAGGCCCAGGTAGGTGAGGATGAGGAGCTCGCCGAACAGATACGGATCATCTCCTCCTATGAGCAGATTCATGACAGCCTGAGCCTGGCGACAACCTTGCTTCATGGCTCGGACGCAGGGTCGAGTCTCCTGGGAAGCCTCCACCAGGCAGGCAAGCAGATAGGTCTGGCATCCAAGAGCGACGCTGCCCTTGCAGAGTTCCACCAGAGGCTGGAAAGCTCTTCCATCGAGCTTGAGGATATCTATGAAAGCCTGCGTGATTACCTTTCCTCCATGTCTTTCTCACAAATGGAGCTCGACCAGATGCAAGGAAGGCTCGCACTCCTACAGAGGCTGAAAAAGAAGTATGGGCACTCAATTGAGGCGATGCTCTCCTTCAATGCAGAAAGTGAAGAGAAACTCCTGCAAAGTGAACAGGGTGAAGACCTCCTGCTTGATTTGGAGAAAAGGCTTGGGCAAACACACCTGTCGATGCACAAGGCTGCAACCATTCTTTCAGATTCCAGAAAGAAGGCCGCCCTGAAATTGCAGAAGGAGATAGAGGAGACACTGAGAACCCTGGGCATGAAGGAAGCCCTGTTTACCATTGGGGTGGCACCCACTGCACCCACGCTCAATGGGGCTGACTCCATATCCTTCATGATCTGTGCAAACCCAGGCCTTGAGAGCCGCCCGATCAAGGATGTGGCAAGTGGAGGAGAGCTTTCGAGGATCATGCTTGCCCTGAAGACCACACTCAGTCACCATGACAGGGTAGAGACCCTGATCTTTGATGAGGTTGATGCCGGCATAGGGGGAAGTGTCGCTCTCTCAGTTGCCAAGCAGCTGAAGAAGCTGAGCAAGAGTCACCAGGTACTGGTCATCACGCATTTGGCCTCCATTGCCAGTCAGGCCGATGCACACCTGGTTGTCTCAAAAGAGGTTACAGAGGGGATGAGCTTCAGCCACATCCAGCAAGTTGATGGTTCCCGTAGGGAACAGGAGATAGCCCGCATGCTCAGTGGTGATGAGGAGAGTGAAGTGAGCCTTGTCCATGCAAAACAGCTGTTGAACGCGACGTAGCAGGAGGGAGGCAGATGATAGATTGCAAGAAGAAAGAGAATGGGTTTTATGTAGGGGAGGACCCACACAACCCTCTGGCAGAAATTACCTACCACCCCCGTGACCAGAGGATCATACTCATCGATCACACCTATGTCTCGGATATGTTGCGTGGCCAAGGGGTGGGTGGTAGCTTGGTGCGTAAGGTAGCAGAGCTTGCAAGGATGGAGAACAAGAAAATCATCCCCCTGTGCTCCTATGCCAAGCGTGTCATGATACAGAACCCCGATTACCAGGATGTGCTCGCTGAAGAAGAAATCTAGAGATACAGAATGGTAAGATACAAGGACCAGAATACAACGTAGTGGGTTGCGATAGGGGGCTGGGAGCTTCTGAATCACTGTTTCTTTCCCTTTGCTGCCTACTTTTCTGGTGGATATACATGAAGCTGGATTTGAAATAAGAACGTAAAGGTAGAAACAGGAAGCCAGCAATACAAGCGCCGCTCATACATAAGGAAAACCACCAACATTCGGTACTGTTGGTGGTTTTCCCAATGTGTGAAAGGTTCTTGGGTTTTCAGTTTGCTACGAGCTGCCCCGTTACGACAAGAGCCCTAGTTGATAAAGATATCGAAGTTAAGAGACTTGCCCAACGCATTGATGAGACCGATATCCGTATTCTTGTGCGCTTTCTTATCCCCATTCAAAAATGGGTAGACCGCATGCTGGATCTGCGTGAGGTCTGGCTGGAAGGAATGCTCCCTGACTATCTGCAGGAACTCCAGGATGAAACGGATATTCTTGTCATACAAGCCGTAGGCCTGAATCTTTTCTGCAAGATAGGCCATCTCAGAATCAAAGAGCCGTTGGATGATGTCCCGATCTGAGGGTTTCGTATACTTTACATAGAATCCGATCAGGGTGATGAACGACTGTTTGAGCTCTTCCCACAAAGGGAGGGTTCCGTATCTAAACAGGCTTTTCATCGCCCTCAGGCACGAGCCTATGTTCTCCTGGTAGAGCGAACCCATCGGTAAGTAGGGCGTAGCCTTTGCAAGAGAAGCATAGTGGTGGATCTCTCTGGCGATTCTCTTTATCTCAGAGCTTTCCAGACGGCAGATTCCATGGTCGATCAGTTTGAAGAGCTCATCGCGCATTCGGGATGGAATGTCCTCAGAATCGATGAAATGACTTTCGATATCCCCATTTTGCATATTTCTGAGGCTCAGGGTGTAGGTCAGTTCAGATTTCCCTGGGGCTGGGTCCAGGACCGTGCACTGGTATCTCACCAATGAGAATTGGTTGGAGATCTCAAGTATCTGGGTTTTCTCATCCTTGAAATCGAATTTCTCCAGCTTGAAGAAGCCATAACGATCTTTATGGTCCTCTTCCAAGGCAATCCTGCGGTTAAGGACAAAATAGAGGGTTGCCTCAATCTCTCCTGGTAGGATGTCCAGATCTTCAAGGGCTAGGTCCTCGCCATCACCATCCTGCTTTCGGTTTGCCTTGGCAAGCTTGAGGTCGCCTAAGAGGGATTCCAACAGGGTACCTTCCTTACAGAAGCCTTTGTAAAGGTCAACTGCCATCAGGGCATAGACGATGTTCTGCCTAGGTTCCAACCCTGCAAGGTCGTTGAAGAACCATCCGCAGCTTGTATAGGCAAAGTGCCTGTACTGCATGCCCAACAGCAGCGATGCAATGGCTGTGTTCTCTTTCTGGTCAAACGGATACTCTTTATGTATGTCCTTTAGGAACTCTTCCATGGTTGTGAGGTTGGAGATGACAGGGCCAAACATCTCAACAAGTAGTTGTGGTTCCAGCTTACCGGAGAAGATGCGTTGCACCTCCCTCTGTAGGCAGATATCGATTTTCTTTCCCAGGTTGTCAAAGGCCAGGCGAAGGGGGGTTCTCCACTTCTGGTTCCATGATTCGTCGCCACCTGTATGACAACCACAAGCCTTGTACCATCTTGAGACCCCATGGACACATGACCAGCTTGTTCCCTTGCCCTCTTCCCCATCATGAAGCTGGGCGTGAAGAGTCGCAGGGTGCTTTTCAAGAAAGGTAGCATAGTTGGTCAGGTTGAAGTCAGATCGTTCTTGTACCTTCTTTATCAGGGCGGCTAGTGCCATATCCCCATAGGGCTCGTGGTGACCGTAGATCTCCCCGTCAGTGGCAGTATGGATTAGGTTTTGCCTTTCCTCCCGCTTGATAGTGAGAAGTCGTGCATAGAGATTGTCAGCATCCCTGAGCAGATGTCCGAAGCTGATCCCTTCGGCTAGGCTCGGGTGGTAGAAGAATGCGCTTATGGTCCCCCCCCTTTCACCGGTAAGGATAAATGGCTTGCCATAGGGGGCGCTTTGCCCATTGAGCTCAACCATTTCCCCTCTTTCATTCTCAACGCTTTTGCACTGCCAAGGCGAAAGGATGACAAACTTCAACCCGTATTCTGCTAGCAAGTCGATGACCATGGGATTGATACCGGTCTCCGGCAACCACATCCCTTCGGCCTCTCTTCCAAAGCGGAGGGAGAAGTCCTTCAGACCCCAGACTATCTGGGCCCTTGCCTCCGCCTCAGAGCAGAGGGGAAGGATGGTGTGGTTGAAGCTTTGTGCCATGGCGTTGCCATGACCTAAGCGCTCAACACTTCTTTTGTCCGCCTCTATTATTAGGGAGAGGGTTTCAGGATGCTTTCGCTCAAGCCAGCTGAGCAGTGTAGGCCCGAAGTTGAAGCTGATGTACTCATAGTTGTTCGTCATTGAAAGGATTCGTCTGACACCAGAAAGGTATCGGGAGTGGACATTTGCATTATAACAATCGGAAAAAATTCTCTCGTTCCAGTCTGGATATGGGGATGCCGAGAGCTGTTTTCCTATGATTCCTGTACGTGGGTTCTCTCTAGGAGGCTGGTAAAAATGTCCATGGAGAATCAGGTCAGTTGTTTTTTCTTTCTTATTCATAATTTCTCAAGGGAGTATATCATAGGAATGTGTGCCAATGATAGGTCAAACAGAGTTGTTTCCCTTGCCTTACCTCCGCTAATGGTCGAATATGAGGGAAAGGAGACCAGAGAATGAGTATACATATTGTAGCTAAGGAAGGCAGTGTCGCCGAAAGCGTACTGCTTCCAGGTGATCCTCTTCGGGCAAAGCACATAGCTGAGACCTATCTCAGCGATGTCTTCTGTTATAATGAAATTCGTGGCATGTATGGCTATACCGGGTATTGGAAAGGTAACCGTGTCTCGGTGCAGGGCACCGGAATGGGTATGCCTTCCTTCTCCATCTATGCCCATGAACTGATAGATACCTTCAAGGTGAAAAGGCTCATCCGGGTAGGTACCTGTGGTTCCCTTGACGAAAAACTCAGGTTGAGGGATATCCTCATAGCCCAGGGTGCGGATACCGACAGTGGCATGAACAGGTCACGCTTCGGTCTCTACCAACATGCTCCGACAGCCTCCTTCTCCCTGCTTCTGAAAGCCTATACCCGTGCATTGAGTGCCAAGGTCGGCTTCAAGGTAGGAAATGTCTTCACCAGTGACCAGTTCTATGATTTGCAAGGCGATGCCAAGGTTGAGCTTGCCCGGAGCCTGGGCACCTTGGCAGTCGATATGGAGACGTGTGAACTCTATACCTTGGCTCATCTCGCCGGTGTAGATGCCCTGACGCTTTTAAGTGTGAGTGATTCCATCCTCACAGGCGAGCAGGTGCCCTCCAAAGAGAGGCAGAATACGTTCAATGCTATGATCGACTTGGCCTTGGAGACACTTTTCGACTAGGGAGACCAGTATGCATGCTGTTGACTAAGGGAACCGTTTCTTTTACGATTGGGTAGATTACTCATTGCATTGAAAACATTCCGGGGAGCAAGCATGATTCTGATCAACATTGATTCCTTGTCCACGACTGAACTGCAGTACATCGCACAGCAAGAAGGGTTGGAGAACTGGCAAACCCTAGACAGAGAAGAGCTCATTGACGAACTTGAGGAAGCCTATGGTGATCAGGATGATGATTCCAGTTCCTCATGGTTGAAAAATAAGGCTAGTCGCAAGAGATTCTGTAACTCCCTTACAGACTTCAGAGGCAATATGCAGAATGTGCAAGGCCTCCCCGGTGTTGAGGATCTCCCTGAGGTCTATTCCGAGACTGCGATTCATCTTCTTTTGAGAGACCCTGTCTGGGCGTATGCATACTGGTCCCTCTCTCCTGCGACCAAGTTACAGGTGTTCGGCGATGACAAACACCTTGGAGGCTCGCTTTTTTTGCGAGTCTCTTCCACCTCCCTGCTAACAGGTGGGAAGAAGACTTTTGACATTACTATAGGTGTTGACGACACCCAGTGGAACGTCAACCTCCCTGATATGGGGCACTCCTATCGGGTTGCCCTCTGCTATAAGAATAAGAAAGGCCTGGAGATGTCCCTTGCTGAAAGCAAGGACGTGTCCACCTATCCCTCATACTGGGCAAACCATTACGATGAGATGGCCATGGATCCAAACCTTTTCACTGTCCACTTTTCCTCTCTGGTTACCAAGGAAGGTGAGATTGTCGATAATGCCGTGCTTCAGGAAATAGCACAGACCTTAAGCGGAGGTGTGCTCTAATGTCAAAAAAATCCGTAGCCTTCATTCTCAATCTCCATCTACCTTATGTACGCCATCTGGAATATCCACGGTTCCTTGAGGAAGACTGGTTTTTTGAATCCATGTCCGAAAGCTACCTTCCCATGCTACGCATGTTCTACAAGCTACGCGTTGAGAAGGTTCCCTATAACCTTACCGTAAGCATATCCTCTACTATCATGTGCATGGTTTCAGACGAGGCCTTGCAGAATAGGTTTAATGCCTACTTGGAGCGCAATCGTGAGCTCGGGGAGAAGGAGGTTGTGCGGTGTGCTGCCGAACAGCCTGAATTTCTGGAGATGGCTGTATTCTACCTTGGGCAGCTGAAACAGAACCTCACTGATTTCAATGACCTCTACCGTGGCAATATCCTTGAAGGCTTCAAGAGCCTGGAGGCCAGTGGTCATCTGGAACTGATAACCACCGCCGCCACCCATGCTTTCCTGCCTCTCTACCAGGAGTATCCTACAGCTATCAACGCCCAGGTTGAACTTGCCATCCAGTCGTTCCTCACTACCTTCGGGCATGTGCCCAAGGGGTTCTGGTTGCCTGAATGTGGCTACTATCCCGGCCTTGAGGAGACGCTCAAGTACCATGGGATCACCTGGTTCCAGGTTGCGAGCCAGAGCATGCTGCTCTCCCCTGACAAGGTCAGATATGGTGATTATCGCCCGATTCGCTGTCCCAATGGGGTGGCTGCCTTCCCTCGTGACTTTCAGGCGACAAGCCTGGTCTGGTCAAATACCAGCGGCTACCCTTGTGACCGCACCTATCGCGAGTTCTACCGGGACATCGGCTATGACCTCCCGATGGAGTACATCGGCAAGTATATCCACGAGCCAGAGGTTCGCGTATTCACCGGCTTCAAGTATTGGGCCATAACAGGCAACACAGACCAGAAGCGTCCCTATGACCGTAGCATTGCCCAGAAGAAGATCGTCGAACATGCACATAACTTCCTCTATAACCTGAAAAAGAAAGGCGATGTCCTCTCCAATTCCATGGGTGCTGATCCTCTCTATACCCTTGGATTTGATGCGGAGCTCTTCGGCCATTGGTGGTTTGAGGGGATACAGTGGCTCGAACAGGTGCTGATCCTTAGTGGAAAACACGAAGAGGAGGTTACTCTGGTGACTCCCTCCGCCTTCCTTGCCAAGGAAGGGGAGAGCCTGCAGGTTGTCCGACCTGCGTTCTCCTCATGGGGTCAGGGAGGCTACAGCTCAGTATGGCTCGACGGCTCGAATGCCTGGACCTACCGACATATCCATAAGGCCATCGCGCGGATGGAAGAGCTCTCTGTTCGCTTCAGCGACCAGATAAGCCTGAAGCAGAGGTTCCTCAACCAGGCTGCCAGAGAGGTATTGCTCTCCATGGCAAGCGACTGGCCCTTCATCCTCTACAACAAGACCAGCAGTGAGTATGCGCAAAAGCGTCTGACCGACCACCTGAGAAACTTCAATGTGGTCTATGGGAACATGTGCAAGAACGCAGTGAACACCGAATGGTTGGTCAAGGCGGAGAAGCGAGACATCCTCTTCCCTGATATCGATTACAACATCTTCAATCCCGACAGATAAGCCAGTATATTGAGGCAAGATGATCCCCTTCTTTCTTAGGAGGGGATTTTTCTGTTTCTGCCCCGATACCCTAAGGTCGTTGGATGGACAATACGGCTTACAGGTATGTAATACCATCTTGACTAGCTATACAGGCAAGGTTTCTGAGGTGTTCAAGGTATCAGGTGATACTGATGTTTGATTGGAACACAGGGTAGCGAATAGTACGCTGTTGTGGTTAGAAAGATCAAGAAATCGTGGTTTCTCCGTATGAAATCAAATGTTCACATGAACAATAACAAATATATAAATGTTCATGTGAACCAAAAAAGTGAAATATATTAAATATTAATTGACAAACAAACAATCAGGTGTTTATTATATGGTATAACAATCAAATTTAGGAGAATTAATGGCAACTGAAAGATCGAAAAGAAAAGATCATATTATAGCTCTCTTGGGACAAACCTCTGAAATGTCAGTCAATGAAATTGCTGATATACTGAAGGTCTCTACTATGACAATCAGGCGATACTTACATGAATTGGAAGAAGAAGGCCTTGTACGGAGATTACATGGTAAAGCGCTGTTACTTAATGTGATGAGTCGCCCAGTCGATCCCTATGTACTGGGCAAGCAGATTGAGAAAAATGCAGAGCTAAAAAGTAAGATAGGTGCGGCTGCCGCTTCATTGGTGAAACCTGATGAGATGATCTTTTTGGATTCTGGTTCTACGACACCATTTATTGCCAAGAGCATTGATGCACAGATGCACCTGAATGTTTTGTGCTACACCTTTCAGAACGCCCTTGAATTCTATAATCGTCCCAACACAAAACTTATCCTTTCAGGAGGTTTTTATGATAGGGATTCCAATATTTTCTACAGCAACAAATCACTGGAAATCATTAAGGACCTGAGAGCAGATACCGCATTCATTTCGACTGCTGGAGTGGACAAGGACTTGGGGCTCACTACCTACTTCTATTTTGAGGCAGATATCAAAAAGGCTTTGATTGCTTCTGCTAAGCGGGTAGTTTTGGTAACTGATTCTACAAAATTTGGAAAAGTGAGTATTACCTATTTTGCAAATATACAGGACTTGGATGTGGTCGTGACCGATGAAGGAATACCCGATGAGTATCGTAATTTCTTTGTAGAACAGGGTATTGAACTGATTATTGTATAAATGGAGAGGTCTATGCAATTTGATTTTTCGGGAAAGACGGTACTGGTTACCGGTGGGGCAAGGGGTATAGGTGCACAGATTTGTAGACTCTTTGTCCACCATGGGGCAAAAGTGATTCTGAATTACTTGCAGATCAGCGAGGATGAGATGGCTGTAGAGAGTCTTTTGAAGGAACCGTGTTCGGGCCCTGGAAGGTATGTCCCGTTTGCGGCAGACATTTGTAAGGAGGAGACTCTCGTTGCCCTTGCGCAGCTGATTGAAGGAGAAGGCGGCCAGCTTGATATCTTTGTGAATAGTGCAGGGTATACCGCCCCAACAAAAGTAGAACAGCTCGATAGGGCTCTGTGGGAAAAACTGATTGGAGTTAACCTCTCATGTGCATTTTTTGTTGCACAGGAAGTCATGAAGTACATGAAAAAGCAACAGTGGGGCCGTATGGTGTTTATTGGTTCCGCTGGATCAATTACCGGTGGGGGTGGGTCAGCTGGATACTCAGCAGCAAAAGCGGGGATCAATGGCCTGGTCCGTTCCCTATCAAAAGAGCTCGCTCCTGAAGGCATAACCGTTAATGCACTCTTACCTGCAATTATCGAAACAGACTTGCTTCGGAAACGCGAACCAGATGCTGAAAGAAGACAATCCTATGTTACGAGGATTCCTGTAGGGAGGCTTGGCACTCCAGAAGACGTTGCCTACATGACTCTGTTTCTTGCGAGTGAGTATGCAAGTTACATTTCAGGGCAGCAAATTATCATTGATGGTGGTTCAACGTACAAATAACAATAAGAAAATCTACTAGGTGAAAGGTAAGCCCTGTTGCAAAGGAGTATGGATGATGAGTGACAAGATTGACAATGAAGCTATGGCAGAAAAGGCCTATGAGTTGGGATTTCTCTATGAGCAGAAATATCGAGGGTGTGCGCAGTGTGCAATAGCTGCGATTCAGGATGCTCTTGGGATTCAAAATGACCTTGTATATAAAACCGCAAGTGGACTCGCTGGTGGAGTCGGTGAGTGTACTGATGGAGTTTGTGGTGGTTATTCAGGGGCAGTGATGATGATGAGCCTGTTTTTTGGGAGAACCAGAGCGGAAGAGGGGAGTGTGAAAGGGCGAGCAGATAAATACGACTCTTTCCATATGGCCTCAGCGATGCATGACACATACGTAGGGAAATATGGCTCGGTCATTTGTAAAGAAATACATAAGGCGATATTCGGTCGATCCTTTGATTTACGAAATGATGATGATAAACAGGCTTTCCGTGATGCGGGGGCGCATGAGAAAGATGACAAATGCTGTGCAGTTGTTGGTGATGGTGCAAGGTGGGCTGTCAAGGCAATTTTAGAGGAACTTGAGAGGCGCAACCTGACTCTTGAGGATTTTAGATCCTTAGTCCAAAGAGACCAACAAGAGGCCTAACGTCTTCCAAATGGACGTATTTGCATACAAGAGAAGATATAAAAGGAAAGGGAGGAACCATACTATGCCAGAGGCAGATAACGAAGGGAAAAACTATTACACTGATATTCCACAAAAAAGTGAAGCCTTTTTTTTAAAGGGTTCAAATGAATATGGTTGGGGTATGAAGAACCGTCTGGCAAGAATATTCAGTCCTCAAGATGGGAAGACAATTATGCTTGCTATCGACCATGGGTATTTCCAAGGCCCTACCACAGGTCTTGAACGTGTTGATGTCTCGATCCTTCCTCTTGTCCCCTATGCCGATACTGTCATGTTGACACGGGGTATGCTGAGGAGTGTTGTTCCGCCTTCAACGAATAAGTCCATTGTGGTCCGAGCCTCGGGCGGCCCAAGCATACTCAAGGAGCTATCCGATGAGCAGATTGTCATGGATATTGATGATGCAGTGAGAGTAAATGCATGTGCCATGGCGATACAGGTGTTTATTGGTGGTGAGTTTGAGTCTCGGTCTGTAGTGAATATGACACGGTTAGTCGATGCAGGGCTACAAGTTGGTATGCCAGTCCTAGCTGTGACGGCTGTGGGCAAGGACATGAAAAGGGATGCACGATACTTCCGACTTGCAACGCGTATTTGTGCTGAACTTGGAGCCCAGTATGTGAAGACGTACTATATTGAGGAGGATTTTGACACAGTAGTTGCCTCTTGCCCTGTTCCCATTGTGATTGCTGGTGGAAAGAAGAGGCCTGAACTCGACGCTCTGCGCATGGCATATAATGCTATTCAGGCAGGAGCGTTGGGCGTTGATATGGGAAGGAATATTTTCCAGTCGGAAGCTCCGATTGCCATGATGAAGGCTGTTCATGCGGTAGTGCATGGTAATGAGACGCCTGAGAAAGCCTTTGACCTGTACAATGAAGTAAAGAGTAAGGCTTATGAATAATGGTATGGAGACCATACTCACCATTGAAGGACTTACCAAGTTCTACCCTGGAGTTAAGGCGCTTGAAGAAGTGAGCTTTTCCCTAAGAAAGGGAGAGGTCCATGCATTGGTAGGCGAAAATGGGGCAGGAAAGTCAACTTTGATAAAGATCTTGTCGGGTGTCCTGAAACCAGATTCGGGTACTTTTGTTATTGATGGGAAATCGTTGGTATTTGATCATCCCCTGCAGGCTATGGAGCATGGTATAGCAGTAACCTACCAAGATTTGAGTCTGTTTCCAAATCTTACTGTAGCGGAAAATATTTCAATTAGCCAATCCATCAAGAAAAAGTCCTTGATAAGCAAAAGAAGGATGTGTGAGATTGCGAGTGCTGCATTGGAGCAACTTGGAATTTCTATAGGTCTGCATACTGAGGTGAAGTTTTTATCTGTCGGTATGCAGAATATGGTGGCGATTGCACGAGGTCTGGCCAATTCTGCCCGTATTCTCATCCTTGATGAACCTACGGCCTCGCTTTCAAATGATGAAGTTAAGGCTCTATTTAGCATTATCAATAAGTTGCGCGACCAAGGGATGAGTATTCTGTTTGTGAGTCATAAGCTTGACGAGGTTTTTGAGATTTCACAACGCACCACAGTTCTTAGGGATGGGCGGTATGTGAAGACTTTTGAGACTGCCAGTGTCACGGAACAAAGTCTCATCAGTGCTATGGTGGGAAGGAATGTCCTGTACGAGCGGTATCCCGGACGAGATTGTAAAGAGAGCATATTAGAGGTGCAGCATCTGTGTAAAAAGCATAACTTTGCCGATATCTCCTTTACCCTCCACAAGAATGAGATATTGGGATTCACAGGATTGATCGGCGCAGGTAGAACGGAGGTTGCCAAGGCAATTTTTGGGAGTAATGAACCAGAATCTGGGGAGGTGAGACTATACGGTCAGGCTCTCAAGCTCTCTTCGACTGAGGAGACCGTACGTTCTGGGATAGCCTATTTGCCTGAGTCCCGGCATACCCAAGGGCTTTTTCTCCCTAAATCGCTCGAAGATAATGTGGGTTCTGTGATCTTATCTCGATTGGTTGATAGGGCAGGACTGGTTAATGCAAAAAAGAAACGCGTATTGGCAAAAAAATGGATAGAACAACTAGGTGTTCGTCCCGCTTTCCCTGATATGTTAGTGGAGCAGTTTTCGGGTGGTAATCAGCAAAAGGTTGTGTTGGCAAAATGGCTGGCAAGTGAACCAAAGGTATTAATCGTTGATGAGCCTACCCACGGGGTTGATATTGGAGCGAAAAGTGAAATTCACCGATTGCTTCGCACCCTTTCGGAAGAGGGGATTGGTGTAATGGTCATCTCATCTGAACTGCCTGAGATTCTTGCGTTGTGTGACAGGATTTTGGTCATGCGGATGGGAAGGATTGTTGGAGAATTCCTATCAAAGGATGCAGACCAGGAGAAGATTATGAATTTGGCGCTCAAAGGATGAATTCAATGGGAGTATCAAGATGAGAAGAAAAGAAAATTCTACTTTGGTGAGCCTTTTACGTCATAAGGAAGCGAGCCTGGCTCTGATGATCATATTACTCATGGCTGTTATCACTATGGCCAATGTATCGTTTCTTACGTATGGCAATATTAACGATATTTTGCGGAGCTATTCCGTCCATGGCATTGTTGCAATGGGAATGCTGCTGGTGATTATCACATCCGGCATTGATGTCTCCGTCGGATCGATGGCCGCTGCTGTCACAGTTATTGTCGGAAGGCTTCTTGTCGCATCGGGAGGCAATATCCTTTTTGCTTTATTTGTTGGATGCATTTCGGGAATCGTCCTTGGATTGGTCAATGGCTTTTTCATTGCAAAATTACGCATTCCTGCGATTGTGGTGACGTTAGGAACGTTGAATATTTTTAGGGGTGCTGAACTCTATGTTACTGGGGGTTCTTGGATTACGGGGTTACCAGAAGGGTTTATTGAGTTTGGGAAGTATAAATTCCTAGGTATTCCTGTACAGACACTTGTGTGGTTAGTTGTGGGTGTGATGACCTACTTGATTCTGAACTACACAAAGACCGGAAGGGGTGTATATGCCATTGGGGGCAATATTGATGCTGCAAAACGAGTTGGATACCACCCTGATCGAATTCAATTGTTTGTATGGGGATATCTAGGCCTTACTGTAGGAATAGCGAGTGTGATGCATACTTCCATAGTGCGTCATGTAGATCCGAATGCATTTTCTTCCTTTGAATTGATAGTCATCGCAGCATGTGTGTTGGGTGGTGCGAATATTTTTGGTGGGGAAGGCAGTGTTCTTGGAACGTTCTTGGGGGTGTTCATTCTCGCTGTTATTGAGAATGGATTGATAATGGCAAGGGTTTCTTCCTATGGGCACCAGGTGTTTGTGGGTGTGGCTATTCTTGTTGCTGTGAGCATAGATGTGCTGAAAGCAAAGAGACAGGAACAAGAGTATGCGGTGATTGAGGTCTGTATGGATACTAAGAGATTCAACGTGGGGGGAGGTGAACAATGAAATATGAACGGATGCTTTTGATATTATGTGCTGTAGTGTTCCTCATATTCTCTCTGTTGTCTCCTGGGAGATTTTTGAGTGCTAACAATATTCTGACTATGATGTATCAACTGCCAGAATTCGGTTTGCTTTCTCTGGCTATGATGGTTTGCATTCTTACCGGAGGTATCAACCTGTCTCTCTCGTCTTTGTCTGCACTTTGCGGGATTGGTTCGGCCTTTATTCTGAGTAGTAGCCTGCAGCTCCCTGCTTGGATTCTGATTTTGGTTGCAATGGCTTTTGGTTTGGTTGTAGCGATCTTGGCAGGAATTGTAAATGGGTGGTTTATTGCGTACGTAGGGGTTACGCCAATTTTGGTAACTGTCGGCACAAAGGCTATTTATGAGGGAATAGGGTTAATCCTCACAAAAGGTGGGTCTGTGTCGGGGTTTCCTGAATCATTTTTCTTTATTGGTGGTGGGGCTATCCTTGGGGTTCCCTTTCCCTTGATCATATTCATAGTAATCTCTGGTATTACCTGGTTGTTGTTGCAGAAGTCTCCCTGGGGAGAACGGGTTTACATGATAGGCATTAGTCCTGTTGTGGCGAATTTTTCTGGATTTGCGGTAAAGAGGATACTTTTGCAGGTGTATGTCTATTCTGCCTTGCTCGCTGGGGTCGCCGCTATGATTATGATATCCCGGTATAATTCTGGTAAGGTCACCCTTGGGTCTTCCTATCTTCTGCAGACAGTTGCCGCTACTGTTTTGGGGGGAGTGAGTATCAGCGGTGGGAAGGGAAAGGTAAGTGGTGTCATCATGGCGACTGTGTTACTGCAGTTTGTGTCAAGCGGCATGAATATTTTAGGTGTCAATAGGTTTGCCATTTTGATAATTATGGGAATGATTCTCATTTTTGCTTTGGTCATAAACTATGTGATGGATGTGCTTGGGACGAGAATGCATCTCAGAAGAAGTGTAAAACCGGCTTAATGAAAAGTATGTATAGGATTCTAACACCCCTTGAAGGGTGAAAAAAAATGGAGGACGCATATGAAAAAAGGATTGTATCTCGTGCTTGTTGTGTTGCTCATGGCAACTGGAACTGCCTTGTGGGCTAGTGGAGTTCAAGAGAAAGAGAGCGATGTGCCTACCGTGTTGATTATGCCAAAACTCATTGGCATACCCTATTTTAATGCTTCAGAAAGGGGTGCTTTACAGGCAGGAAAAGATCTTGGTATCAAGGTTATTTACAATGGCCCCACAGAGTGTGATGCAGCTGCTCAGGTGAAGATGATAGAGGACTATATCAGCCGGGGAGTGGATGCAATTGCTGTTGCTCCGAATGATGCTGCAGCCCTTACACCTGTGCTGAAAAAGGCACGGAATTTAGGTATCAAGGTTCTTGACTGGGACACTCCTGCTGACCGGTCTGTAGTCGATATTTCTGTCCATCAGATTGATGATGTGGAATATGGCAGACATATTTGGGACCTGTTGGTAAAGCACATGGGCACAGATGATGCAGACTATGGAATCATCACAGGTGGCCTTGAGGCTGCGAATTTGAATGCATGGATTGATTATGGTATTGAGTATGCAAAGACTAAGTATCCCCGATTGAATCTGGTTACAGAGCGTATTCCTACGAATGAGAAACAAGAGGAAGCGTATAGCAAATCGTTGAGCATGCTCAAAGCCTATCCAAGCATTAAGGGTATTGTGGCAATGAGTTCACCTGCTCCGATCGGTGCTGGTCAGGCAATCGAAGAACTTGGTCGTGTAGGCAAGATTGCAGTTGTAGGAACTGGATTGCCAACGGACTCTTGTCCCTATTTGACAAGTGGGGCGATCAGTGAAGTGACCTTGTGGAACCCTGCGACACTTGGGTATCTTGCTGTCTATCTTGCTCATGAGCTGATTCTGGGAAATGAAATTGTTGACGGCATGGATGTTCCTACTGTAGGTAAAATCTCTGTAAGAGATGGTGGAAGCACTGTTGTCATGGGGCCTCCTGAGGATTATAACAAGGGTAACTGTGCTACATTTGATTTCTAGGATGTTTCGCTTGGTCATGAGGGGGTCGCTTCCCTCATGACCACATGTATTTTTTGGAGGTTCTTGATGGGTGAATTGCGATGTGCAGCTATTGATCTTGGTAATACTTCAGGAAGGGTTAGCTGTGGAGCCTTTGACGGTAAAAAGATTATGCTGCAAGAAGTTGCTCGTTTCCCCAACCCTAAGGTTTTGATTGGTTCCGCTGTAAAATGTGATGTTTTGTTTCTTTTTTCTGAAGTCCTGAAGGGTATGAAAAGATTACCCGATATTGCCAGTATTGCAATCGATAGCTGGGCTGTTGATTTTGCCCTTGTAGATGTCAGGGGTGATATCTGTACTTTGCCACATCACCATAGGGATCCACGTACACGGCCCTACATGCAACGATTTTCTTCCCTTGAGGATCAACGGCCTTGGTATCGTTCCACAGGTCTTTCCTTTCAGCCAATTAATACTTCTTTGCAGTTGCTGTCGATGGTGGAAAATTGTCCTGAAGCTCTCGAACGGGCAGAGACGCTACTGCTTATTGCCGACCTTATGGCCTATTTCCTTACTGGAGAAATAACGTGTGATGCAACCAATGCTTCAACAACACAATTGCTTTCTTTATCTGATAGATGTTGGGATGTACGTGTCATTGAGGAAATCGGTGTCCCAAAGAAGTTGTTTGCACCTTTGGTGAGGCCCGGTGATTCCTTAGGCACGGTTACGCAGGCTCTTGCAAGCCGGTATGATTTGAACCAACGGGCGAGGGTTGTTTCTGTTGGGAGTCACGATACGGCAAGTGCCCTCTATGCTGTTCCCTTGGTTGATTTGCACCATGTGGCTGTAGTATCCAGCGGGACTTGGTCCTTGTTTGGAGCAATATTGGAAAACCCGATTGTTTCTGATGCTGCACTACTTGCCAAGTATAACAATGAGTTGGGAGTGGATGGGCGTACCCGTTTTCTAAAAAATATCATGGGTATGTGGATAATTGAGGAATTGATCAGGCATTGGGAGTTGGAGGATGGCCAGAGGATTTCATATGATGAGCTCTTTGGCGCTGCAAGGGGTAGTGCTGCCCATGCGGCAGTTTTTGTCCCTGACCTCGATCGCTTTTTTGCTCCTGTGAATATGGAAGATGAAATAAAGCACTATCTACAGGACACTGCCCAGTCTTGTGTTTGTGATAGAGCCCAGTTGGTTCGTCTGGTATTAGAGGGTTTGGCCCTCTCCTATAGGGAGTCCCTTGAACAGCTGCAACTCATTACCGGTGTCCAGTATTCAAAGGTTTGTATTGTAGGCGGTGGTTCCAGAGTCGGGTTGTTGAACCAATTTGTTGCAGATGCCACTGGCCGGGATGTTATCGCTGGCCCAGCAGAGGCCACCACGTTAGGGAATGTGCTATCGCAGTTGGAGTTCCATGGGGAGATAACAACAAAAAGTGAACTTGTTGAGGTTGTCTGTGCTTCGGCAAAGATTGAGAACTTTGTTGCTCGGTATTCTCCGGAATGGGAAGAGGCCTATGGCATATACCTGCAGTTGAAAAACGCAGTAAGGGCGTGAGCCATCACATGCGATACGCATCCTTTCTGATTTCTTTGGTTACCTGACACCAAAAGTCCCTGTATAGGTTGGACTTTTCTATTTCCTGTTGTTTTTCCTCCCTGTCAGGGGAAGCGTCGGGAAGCGAGACATACTCTTCCCTGATATCGATTACAACATCTTCAATCCCGACAGATAAGCCAGTATATTGAGGCAAGATGATCCCCTTCTTTCTTAGGAGGGGATTTTGTTTGCCCAGCATGGGCAATAACTAGGTGGTGAAAGTCCACTGTGGGTGCGGTACTGCCAAGAGGCAGAACCACTAG
>JAEINL010000071.1 GCA_016342655.1 Sphaerochaeta sp.
CTGTCGAATGACTTGAGACCGTTGCTGGATGGCCATCACCTGCCTTTGGACAAGGCGATGAAGAAAATGGCGAATGTAAGGATCAAGACAACCCCTGAAGGCTTCAGACTCCTCAAGGCTCCGACCAAACAGCAAAAGGAGATCTATGCGACCTTTGGGCACGACCTCCTGAAGGACGGGAAGAAGGTATAGGGAGGTCTGAAAAAGACCTGGGCTGTATACTGTAAAAATGCGGGGAATTTAGGATATAACAATTGGGTGAACCTCAATAATATTTTTAATCATCTTACTAGAAAACTTATTTATATTGTATCTACAGATTGCGGAGACTGGATAAATTCCAAAAATTTCTTTATTTAAGAGATACTCATATTCCATAATTCTTTCAAAGCCATCTTCATATTCTAAGACCCAACTAATTTCACCCGTAATTGAAAATGCGCTATATCCCTCTTTTATTGCATCTTGTGATAGTGTTTTTAATAAAGCTATCATTTTTTTAGGAACAAATGTCCCCTCTTTAGAGTATGCTTCTTCTTTGTTTAAGATAGATAATTGTCCACAATTAATTGAATTCACTAAATCTATCGAAAGTTGAAATCTTTTGAGAATTAAGTCTATTTCAGACCCATTACAAATATAAAAACATTTTTCATTTTTATGTATTCTTGAAGAAATATAAGAAGAAAGGATATCCATGTTTTCATTGAAATTTTTATCATCATATAGGAAAATCAAATGATCACCGGGTTCTATATGATTCATTTGTTCTTGAAAATTGTTTAAATCCATCTATTAGTCCCACCTCTCGATTCCCTCTATGGAATAGTTAAATATAACACAGTATGGATTAGAAGCATACTAGTTACTCAGTATATGGAAAGCGAGGTATATGGAAAGCGAAAGAAAGTGCTCAGGAATGCAAGAATTCAAGTTTTTTGGGCGGCTGAATAGGGTATGGTTCTACTTTCTGGTTTATCGTACGGTTACTTACTTCCAGAACCCTTTCCTGAAAGGAAATTCCGGCCATTGGATCCTGTTACATGAGTAATTCCTACTCAAACACCTCAATCTCAACCACCCACTTCTCCTTAGGCCCCCTATACCTGTACTTCTCATGCACAGGAGCACCCCAGGAGTCATCCCCTCCAACACCGCTTTGGCCCTCTAGGATTCTTACATGCAGCTTGTCAGTATCGGGAAGGTCATGGATGTAGGTAGCCTCCTCCAGCTCATGGCAGCTGTAGGGGAGGACCGAACACTCAAAGCCCCTGTTTGCCGTGATAGTCATCCCCTTGTTCTTGCTGTCGGTCAGGGTAAGGCTTCTCACATCGAACCTATTGCCATACTCCTGCGGATGCAGGTACGGCTTCTGGTCCTCATAGGGGTTGAAGGATACCCTTCCTAGGACATTGCCACCTTTCCGGTCGCAATAGCTCTCCCTCATCTCATTGCCGTAGTAGGAGACATTCTGATAGCTCTTGTCCAGGGAAAAGGAAATGCCGAAGCAAGGGATATCAAAGCTGAACTTAGGCGCCTCGATCTCTATGATAACCTTGTTGTTGACGAACCTGTAGGAAACCTCCACCTGATAGGTCCCACACCTGATCGTTGTATGGAACACATTCTCTTCAAGGTGAAAACTCTCTGCCACCTGATACAGCGAAGCAAGCTTGCAATCCCTGTAGGGCAACAGGGGATTTACCCCGATGTCATTATCAGTAGGGGCTCTCCAGAACTCCATCCTTATCGGACTCTGCAGCATATTCAGCATCTTGTGCTGGATGGCGACCAGCTCTCCAAAGTGATGGTGGATTAGGAAAGAGAAGTTACCATGACGGTGCCCTGTATGCATATCACCTGCAATAAGGGCATTGTTTGTTTCTATCTTCCCTTTCTCCTTTTCCTCATCTTCTGCTTTTACTGGAGTATCTGGGCTTTCCGTCAATGAGCCGACACTGACGATGGTATGACCCTTTTTTGCCCATGGGGTGTCAGCTTTCTGTACGACTCGTACGATAAGCTGATACTCTCTGTTCTTTTCTTCCTTCTTTTCTTTCTGCTGTACTTCTTTGTTTTGTGCCTTCTTATGCCTTAGTGCAGGAATAGGGAAGCTCTTTGTCTCAAGGGGTTCCACTGAAACATCCAGCATGCCTGTCTCGATCACCATGCCGTCAAGGGTGTAGGAGTAGGGGAAATCATACTGATCAGTCGATACGAACAGATTCTTGTTCCGGATGACAATCGAACCTCCTTCTGTATCCCTTCTGATCTCAATTGTGATGGGACTGTATGAGTAGGCCACCTGCTCCAGCTTTGCCGAAGGGTTTCGCAGACCATCGACCAGACCGTTGATGCAGAAATAGCCGTCAGTGGGTCCGCCAAAGCCAAAGCCAGCTTTCTCCTTGCCCCCGATTATCAGGCTCTGGTCAACAAAGTCCCAGATAAAGCCACCACAGTAGGCCTCACCCTCATCTTCGAGAGCAACATACTCATCAAGGTTCCCTACGCTGTTTCCCATGGCATGGGCATATTCACAAAGCAGGAAAGGTTTGTCCCCTGTCCTCAGATACTTCTGTATATCCTCTACCTTGGCATACATCTGGCTCTCCACATCACTGGTGTTGCTGTAGCGCCTGTCATGGAAGACCCCCTCGTAATGCACCAACGTATTGTTGGCAAGAGACCTGAAATAGGAAGCCACTTCACTGATGACCGACCCCCCATAGCTCTCGTTCCCACAGGAGTAGAACAGGATGGAAGGGTGGTTCTTGTCGCGCCCTGTCATGGAGATCGCCCTGTCCAGGACGGCATCCCTCCACTGGAGCTTGTCATCGGGGATGGTGTAGCTCTTCTTCTCCACCCGTCCTGCAACCATCCACGTCCCATGCGTCTCCAAATTGATCTCATCCATCATGTAGATGCCCAACGTGTCACACAATTCATAGACATAGGGATGGTTGGGGTAGTGGCTGGTCCTCAGGGCATTGATGTTGTTCTGTTTCATCAGATGCAGATCTTCTTTGATGAGCTCTTCTGTAATGAAACGTCCCTTGTAGGGATCGAACTCGTGACGGTTTACCCCACGCAGGATGAGTCTCTTTCCGTTCAGGAAGAGGGTACGGCCCCTAATCTCAATCTTCCTGAAGCCGAAGTGCCCGGTCACAGTATCGATGACAGTGCCATGGTCCTTCAGTTCAAGGGTGTAATAGTAGAGGTTAGGCTCTTCAGCGCTCCACAGCTTGGGATTCTCGATGGTAATGGGGGTACTTTCGGATGTATTCTCGCACTTGTCTAGCGTGATGTGGTACTCGTAGGCTCCTTCTACTGAGGTGCTTACCTCAAAGGAGACCTTACCCGTCTTGAAGTCATCTTCTAGTGTCGGTCTGACAAACAGGTCTGTTATCCTGGCCTTCTCACAGACTAGCAGCTTCACAGAGCGGAAGATGCCCGGCATTCTCCAAAAATCCTGGTCTTCCAACCAGCTTCCCGTTGAATAGCGAAGCACCATTGCAGAGATGAGGTTTTCCCCTTCATGTACATACGGTGTGATGAGAAACTCACCAGGAGAGAAGCTGTCTTCCTTATAGCCCACATACTCCCCATTCACATACAGGTACAGAGCCGAGTCAACCCCGTCGAAGCGTAGAATAAGGTCCTTATCCATCTCTTCTCTGCTGAGTGTATATACCTTTGCATAACAGCCTGTCGGGTTCTTTTCTGGTATCTCAGGAGGGCGTATCGCATCAAGGCCATCCCACGGATACACCGTATTCGTGTACTGGGCGATGCCATACCCCTGCAGGGGGAAGTGTGCGGGGACCTCGATGCTTTGCATCTGTGCAACATGGTTCTGCTTCAGGAACAGGGAGGTAGCCTCTTGGGGGCTGTCGTAGTAGCTGAAGTGCCAAATCCCGTTAAGGGAGACCTCCCTTACCGCGCTCTGAGAGGAAAACAGGGTATGCACAGGAAGCCTGTTCTCCTGGAATACTGTGGGGTCAAATGATTGTTCTGCCTGCATGCTAGCTCCTTCTTACTGTTTGACAGATCCTACCATGCCCTGTACAAATTGCTTCTGGAAGGCGAAGAATACCACAATGACAGGGAACGTCGTAAAGGCGATGCCCGTCATGATGACACCAAAGTCAGGGGTGTAGGAGGAGGACAGCGACGATATCAGCAAGGTCGAGGTCCTCTTGTCATTCGACTGCAACACTATTAGGGGCCAGATATACGCATTCCAGCTGGTCATGAAGGAGTAGATGGCTCCAGCTGCATAGGTGCTCTTCATGCTTGGGAAAAATATCGTGAAGAATATCCTGAACTCACCGGCCCCGTCCACACGAGCGGCCTGCAGGATTTCCATCTGGTAGTTCACAAAACTCTGGCGGAAGAAGAAGATCATGAAGACACTGATGCTTCCTACCAGGATAATGGCCATATGGGAGTTCAACAGGCGGAAGACCACGATGATCTGAAAGAGCGGGATCATTAATGAAGCAAAGGGAATCATCATCGTCAGCAGGAACAGGGAGTAGGTCTTCTCCCTTGCCTTTGACTTGTACATCTGAAAGCCATAGGCCGCCATACTGGTTATCAGCAAGGAGAGAAATACTGTCAGCACTGCAATCTTTGCAGAGTTGAAGAGGGCCTCTCCCATATTCGAATCTCCAAAGAGCTTCTGTAGGTTGATCTTCAGCTGATCACCAAAGGTGAGCTTTCCCATCTGTATGTCAACAGCAGTGTTTGTCGATCCCATCACTATCCAGAAGAAGGGGAATATTGAAAAGAATGCAGAAAGGGACAAAAATAGGTATAAGAAGAATGAACCCAAACCTTTTTTCATATTCATCGTACTCCTCCCTTCTGTAATTTTCTTTCTGACCGTTCCAGTTTTTTTCTCAAATTATCATCCTTGTCACTACTTACCCTGAATTGGATTACGGTCAGCAAGGCGATGATGATGAGAATAGCATAGCTGACTGTTGCAGCATAGCCAAAGTTCGGAGTGTATTTGAAGCAGATGTTGTAGATGTAGACACTGAGGGTAAGAAAGCAGTTGTCCGGACCTATCATGCTTGAGGTCGTTCCCCCCTGTGAAAGGTTCATCGGTTCGTCGAAAAGCTGCAAGGTCCCTATGGTGGACATCACCGTCGTGAAGAGGATGATGGGCTTCAGCAGGGGAATGGTGATGTAGAAGAAGCTGTGCACCTTGGAAGAGCCGTCGATGGAGGCAGCCTCATAGAGGTCCCCGGAGATGTTCTGCATGGCAGAGAGGTAGAAGATCATATTGTAGCCGGTCCATCGCCAGATCATGGCAAGGATCAGGACAAAGGTTGCAAGCTTGGGAACACTCATCCACTGGAGAGGGACATCAATGAAAGCAAGCTTGAGCAACGTGTTGTTGACCAGCCCGTCATAGCTGAAGAGCATCTTGAACAGGATTGAGTAGGCGATGAGGGAGGTGACCGAAGGCAAGAAGAGGGCAGTCCTGAAGAAGCCTCTGAAACGCACGTTCTTATTGTTCAGGATTGCCGCAAAGGAAATGGCAAGCACCAGCATGATGGGCACCTGCAGCAACAGCAACCTGAAGGTGTTCTTCAGGGCAAGGAAAAACATAGGGTCGTTGAACATCCTGATGTAGTTCTTGATCCCGACAAATTGGCTCACGATACCCTTTGTTGAGGTAAACGAGAGGTATAATGAGTAGAAAATAGGATAGACGATAAAGAATATGAGCAGAACCCCAGCAGGAATGATAAAATACCATCCAACCCTATCCAGTCGTTTTTCAGTAGCCATACAGCGTATCTCCCCTTAAAAAAAAGCAGGAGGGGAATCCTCCTGCTTTTCAGGATCAGTGAAACTTATTGGATTGCGTTCTTCAGCTGAGCCTCAGCTGCCTTGGTAGCCTCTTCGACAGTTGTCTTCCCATTGTAGTAATTTTCCATCACAGCCATGACAGCCGCATCAGCTTCGTAGGTGTACTGGCCGACATTTACCCTAGGGACCATTGCAGCCCACTTGCTCAGGTCACTGAAGATGGCCTTGTTGCCAAAGAAAGCGTCCTTGGTTGCAAAAGCATCACCGGTGAAGGCGGGGGTGTACGAGCCGATAGCACCGTTGTTGATCAGGATGGTCTGGTAGAAAGCCTTGTCGCTGCCATAGACTTCCTGCATGAAGGCAATGGCCTTGTCACGGTTTGCACCGTTTTGCAGGACGAACCAGGAGGAACCGCCCAGGTTGGAGGCGTTGACAGAGTTGGCGAGGTCCAAACGAGGAGTGGGGGCCACTGCCCAGAGTCCGCTCTGGTCGGTTCCGGCCTTGATGGATCCGATAATCCATACACCGGTGGTGATTGAGGCAACCTTACCAGAGTTTATGGCACCGACCCATTCGCTCCAGCCTGTGGTGGGGAGCATGAGGTCTTCAGTTACAAAGCGCTTGTACAGCATCATCGCTTCCTTGAGGGCTGCGTTATTGACCAGGGAAGGCTTTCCGTTCTCGTCAAAATACCAGCTACCGGCACTCTGCAACATGATTCTTAACAGGCCGCCATCACTCTTGTCGCCGGCGAGCATATACTGGCCGGTCTTTGCCTTGTACGCTTTTGCGATATCGGCAAAACGGTTCCAGGTGATGTTCTCAAGGTCCTTGGGCTCAAAACCAGCTTTCTTCATCAGGTCTGTGCGATAGAAGAAGCCAGATACACCAGAGTCAAAGGGAGCGCCATAATACTTGCCGTCCAGCTTCATGACGTCAGCCTTATAGCCGACAAAGTCGTTGTAGTTGAATGAGCTGGTGAGGTCAGCAAACTGACCGGGATAGCTTGTCAGGTATTTCTGCACATTGTAGTCTTCGATGAGTACGATGTCTGGAAGACCTTGTGTGGTTCTGGAAGCCAGGTTGGTGTGCAGCTTCTGCTCCACATCAGCCTTTGCAAGCTCCACCACTTCGAAGGTGGCCTCAGGATGCTGTACCTGATAGCGGCTGATAGCCTCATTCATGATGGAAATATTGAAGTTGGGATCCCATGCCCAAATCTTGATGGGACCAGCTTCCTTTGCCTCGGTAGCACCTGCTGCAAACAGCGGTGTCATCAAGGCCAAGAGCACCAAGAGAATAATTACACTTTTTTTCATACTCGCAATCTCCTTTTCGTGTGGCAGTTTCCTGCCTTATACGGTTAGCATAGAGTGGGGAAATGCATATGTCAATAAAACTTTACTAAACTTTACTATTATTTTACTTCCATTTACACCACAAATAACCATGTATTTACTAGGAAATGGAGGTAATACTGAGAATCTTGCTGTTTTTTATGTATAAAATTTAAAAAAAGAATGATAGTATGCTAGTAAAGTTTTACTCTGTACAAAGGAAGAACCGTGGCTACTATAAAGGATATTGCACAAAAGGCTAATGTATCGATAACGACAGTTTCTAGGATCCTGAACCATGACGACAGCCTGAGTGTCTCTGATGATACCAAGCTCAGGGTGCTCGTTGCAGCCAAAGAGCTGGAGTACGTGACACTACAGCAGAGAAAACAAAGGCGGAAGGCTGGCAAGAAGCTAACCTTTGCCATAGTCGAGTGGTATGACTACCCTGCCCTGATAGAGGATCCCTACTACCTCTATCTGATGACTACGGTGGAAAAACAGCTGGCAAGGGAGAATATCAACACCATAAAGTTCATCAGTATGGATGGCGACTTTGTCCCTTCTGTCGATACCTCCATTGATGCCATCATCGCAATCGGAAGGTTCACCCTCGCCCAGATTGAAAAGATCGCAAAGTTTTCCCCCTATATTTTATTTCTGGACTCCTGCCCCGATGCCACTCGGTTTGACTCGCTGCTCATCAACACAGAGCTTGGCACCAAGTTAGCCCTCCAGCATCTCTATGACCTGAAGCACCGTCACATCGCCTATATTGGGGGAAAGGTCATCGGGGATACCGGTGAGCAGGGACGCGATATGAGAAAGGCTGCCTATATTGAGTTCATGGAGGACAAGGGCATCTTTGATGAGAAGCTCATCTACGAAGGGGAGCGCCTTTCCTATAACGAGGGGTACGCTCTGGTCTCGTCCCTGCTTGCATCCGAGCCTCGTCCTACCGCCCTGTTCTGTGCAAATGACACCACAGCGACAGGTGCTCTTGCCAGACTGCACCATAAGAAGATACGGGTGCCCCAGGATATCAGTGTTGTGGGTTTCAATGACCAGAGTTCAGTGCGTTTCCTCGACCCGCCTCTGACAACGGTGCATGTGCCCATGCAGTTCATTGCCCAGAATGCGGTGGACATTCTCAAGAACAGGGTAAGCGGCCTGTACAGCCTCCCTAGGAAACTGTATATCCCCACTTCCCTGACACTAAGAGAGAGTACAAAAGAGCTTCTGTAGAAACCCTTTCGTACTCTCATCTTGTCAGTATCAGCACTATCTATCTAGGAAAGCCTTTACCTTTACCAGCCACTCTAGGCATTCTTGCCATGGCAGTTCTTGTACTTCTTGCCACTACCGCAAGGGCAGGGGTCGTTTCGTCCTACCTTGGGAGCGGTGCGTCTGACGGTCACAGGACTTACGTCCCCACCACCTCGGACCCTATTCCCCTGATTGGCATTTGCAAAGGCTCCCTGCGCCCCGTGGGACTCCACTGTCTTGTGCGCTGCACTCTTGTGTCTGTATTTGTCTTCAGCCTGGGTAATCTGCACCCTGACCAGGGTATCGGCAATGAAGTGCTTGATACCCTCGAGCATATCGGTGAAGATTTCAAACCCTTCGACCTTGTACTCAACCAAGGGGTTCTTCTGGGCATAGGAGCGCAGGCCCACAGCATCCCTGAGGTCCTCGAGGGCCATGAGGTGGTCCTGCCAGCGAATGTCTATCTGACGCAGGTAGTTGAACCTGAGGAAGTCGTTGAAAGGCTTTTCTCCGGTTTGGACTACCTTGGAGTCTATCTCCTCATCGATGCTCTTCTTCAGGTGAGCCTTGTAGCCTTCCCTCGTTGATTCCGGGGGAAGGGCGGGGAGGGTGAGATGGAACTCTGCTTGTACGTCCTCAAGGATCTTGATGGCCATATCCTTGTCCTTGATGTCCTTAGGAACGCCATCGACTATCTCGACGGCTATCTCATGGCAGCTGGTCCGCACCCTGTCAAGCAGGTGCTCCTCGCTGAGGATCACATCACGCTCTGAATAGATGTAGTTTCTCTGTTCGTTGAGCACATCATCATAGTCAAGCAGGTGCTTGCGTATCTCAAAGTTGCGGTCTTCAACCCGCCTCTGTGCCTTCTCGATGGCATTGGAAAGCATGCGGTGCTCGATGGGCATCCCATCCTGCATCCCAATCCTTCCCAATATCCCCCTGATGTTTTCAGAAGCGAAAAGACGCATCAGCGAGTCATCGAGCGATACATAGAAGCGGCTGGTGCCGGGGTCTCCCTGACGGCCGCTACGACCACGCAGCTGGTTGTCGATACGGCGCGACTCGTGTCGCTCTGTTCCCATGATATAGAGGCCGCCCAGGCTCTTCACCTCCTCATAGTCCTTCTTCCAGGTGGGAGTGACTTTCTTGAGGGCCTCGGCAAACTCTTCGGGTGTGGCGTCGGTGCCACAGACCTTCCTTGCCCTGGCATCGAGGCTGCCCCCGAGCTTGATGTCCGTCCCTCGTCCAGCCATGTTGGTGGCGATGGTGACAGCTCCCTTCGCCCCTGCCTCCTCGATGATCATGGCCTCACGGGCATGGTTCTTGGCATTGAGCACCTCGTGCTGTATGCCTATCCTCTTGAGCAGGAGGGAAAGCATCTCACTCTTCTCGATGGAGATGGTACCCACCAGGACCGGCTGTCCTGCCTTGTGCACCCGCTGTATCTCCTCACAGATGGCCTGGACCTTGAACTGCTCGTTGTAGTAGACCAGATCAGGATGGTCTTCCCTGACGATAGGCTTGTTGGTGGGAATAACCACGACATCGAGGTCGTAGATCTTCAGGAATTCAGGGGCTTCGGTGTCGGCTGTTCCTGTCATGCCGCTTATCTTGTCGTACATGCGGAAGAAGTTCTGGAACGTGATCGTAGCCAGGGTCTTGTTCTGGCCCATGATCTTGATCTTCTCCTTGGCCTCGATAGCCTGGTGCAGGCCGTCGCCATAGCGTCGGCCATGGAGGATGCGCCCGGTGAACTCATCGACTATCTGCACCTGCCCCTCGGCGACGACATAGTCGACGTCGTGGTGGTAGAGCTTCAGGGCCCTGACAGCCTGGGTGACATAGTGCACATACTCGAAGTGCTCATCCTCGTATATGCTTCCTGTGATGACCTTGTGCTTGTTGAGCAGCTCCTCCATATGGTTCATGCCCTGGTTGGTGAAGGATACCTTCTTCTGTTTCTCATCAAGCTTGAAGTCACCCTTCTCCTCAAAGGGCTGGGCGTTCCGGTCAAAGCGGGATAGGGGATCCTGTTCGTAATAGTCACGGGTTGCCGGGTCCTTCTCACACTCGATGAAAAAGGATGCGATCTTCTCAGCGCCCATGACCTGCTTCGAATCATCCTCACTCTGGCCGCTGATGATAAGAGGGGTCCTGGCCTCATCGATCAGGATGGAGTCAATTTCATCGATGATGCAGTAGTGGTGCTTGGGCTGGATTTTCTCCTGGGCAGACCATTTCATGTTGTCACGCAGATAGTCAAAGCCGAATTCGTTGTTGGTCCCGTAGGTGATGTCCGCATTGTAGGCAAGGCGCTTTGCCTCGTTGTCCATGTCGGAGAGGATGACCCCCACTGAGAGGCCGAGGAACTTGTAGATGGGTCCCATCCACTCGGAGTCACGTCGGGCCAGGTAGTCGTTGACCGTGACAATGTGCACGCCCTTCTGCTCCAGGGAATTGAGGTAGGCTGAGGGTACGCAGGTAAGGGTCTTTCCCTCACCGGTCTTCATCTCCAGGATTTGTCCCCGGTGCAGCACAGCCGCACCCATGACCTGCACATCATAGTGGCGCTCACCCAGAACCCTGGAGGCAGCTTCCCTTGCCAAGGCAAAGGCCTTGGGAAGGAGAGACTCAAGGCTCACCCCTTCTGCGACCTGTTTTCTGAACAGCTCTGTCTGGAGGGGGAAATCCTCATCCTTGAGGGCTTTGGCCCAAGAGTCCTCTTTGTTGACCTCGTTGACGATGGGCCTGAGGGTGCGCAGGTCCTTGTCTTGTTTCGTTCCGAACAGCTTGGCAAATATTGACGTTCCCATGATGACTCTCTTGTGCGGTATTTGGCATGCCTTTGGCACACTTCTCCAAGTATACTCAAAACCGGGGTCAGAGAAAAGCTTAGGTTCATGTAAATAGTGTGCCAAATAGACCCACATGTGTATCAAAATGATACAGAATAGCTATGCTATGCCTATCGGTCATGCTATACTCAGCCTATGTTGGTCTGTTATACAGGGGGAGGGACCCTCGGTCATATCTATCCGGCCCTTGCCGTGCATGAGGCCCTTCTTGAGACGGAGGACTACTCTGCCTTCTGGATAGGCAGGGAGAATGCACGCGAAAGGGGTGCGGTTGAACAGGCAGGGATACCCTTTTATCCCATCCAGAGCGGTAAGTTCAGACGATACAGGTCAGGGAAAAACTTCACCGACCTATTCAAGATCATCATCGCCTTCTTCCAGGCCTGGGCCCTCCTACGAAAGAGGCGCCCCGATGTGCTCTTCTCCAAGGGGGGCTTCGTATCGGTGCCTCCTGTCTTTGCCGCAAAGATGCTTGGCATCAGGATAGTGACACACGAAAGTGATGCGACCCCCGGTCTCGCCACCCGCCTGAACAGCAGGTGCTCAGATGTGGTGTGCATTCCCTTTTATGGAAGTGAAGGCTCCTTGCCTGCCAATAAGGTGGTGGTCACAGGAAACCCCTTGAGAAAAGAACTGTTTCTGGAAAGGGACCTGTCACCCTTCCACATCCCTAGTGGTGTACCCCTGTTGTTGGTACTGGGGGGAAGCCAGGGCTCAGAGGAGATAAATGCCCTGGTGAGGGATACCCTGGAGAGGCTTTGCTCCCTTGCCTATGTCATCCATCAGTGCGGAGAGGCTGACTATCGTCCCCTCGAGCACAAGAACTATGTTCCGATCCCTCTGTTGGGACCGGAACTGGGCTCCCTCTACAGGAGAAGCGCCTTGGTCGTGAGCCGTGGGGGGGCCGGCACTATAGCTGAGATTTTGCTCTTTGGCTGTGCCTCGCTGATAATCCCGCTTTCAAGGGCTACGAGCAGGGGGGACCAGGTGGACAATGCTCAGCGCCTGGTCGACAAGGGTGCGGCCCGGGCCCTGCTTGGGGAGGTGAATGCCGAGATCTTTCTGCAAGAGGTAGAAGACCTGTTGGAGAATCCTCTGAAAAGAGGTATCCTCTCTAGGAATGCACAAGAACTGGCTGTCACGGGGAGTGCCGCAATGATCGCCTCCCTGATACGAAAAGGAGAATAATATGGATTGGGGCATAACAATTGGATCGGTATATTTCAACTCGATCGACATCATCGTATTCTGTGTGGCCATCGTCGGAGGCATTGCAGACACGATTACAGGCTTTGCCGATTCCTTCGCCCATCGGGCAGGGTTCATCGTGGGATTCTTTCTCGCCCTGATGTTCACCAAGATTCTCGCTGAAGTCCTTTTGGCCTCCTTCGGCCTGGCCATGTTCTTCTCAAGCCTCATCTCCTTTGTGCTGCTCTTCCTTGCGGGATATGTCCTGATGAGGGTGGTAGGCAACCTCTTGGACACAGCCTTGAATGTCACCGGCCTCAGAGCGGTAAACAGCCTGCTTGGCTTTATCTGGGGTGTGTTCGAGGTGCTGGTCTTCTCCGCCTTCATCCTGTACCTGTTGGAAATGCAGGCAGCCTTTGACCTCTCCTCCATCCTTGACCAGAGCCAGTTTGTCCTGCGCCTGGTCAGGCCCCTCGTACCGGAGACCGTGAGTTGGTTTACCCTGACAGTGAATGCAGCCAATGTTTGATGAACTAGCAAAAAGCCAGAAGGATATGGCAGAACAGCTGTCCAACCAAATTAAAGGTGGGACCTTTACCCAGGTGAACCTGTTCGGGGGAAGCCGGTATTCGCTGCGGATGACAAGTGCCATAGAGACTGCCCGGGTCTTATCCTGCAAGGAGGAGGGCAATCAGGATTGCCGTTGTGCAAGCTGCAAGAAGTTTGAGTCCCTTACCATGCAGAATCTGGTCATTGTCAGTCACCGTGACCACCAGAGCGTCATCGAGACCGCCTTGAACAGTTTCAAGCGGCTCAGAACCGATTTTTCCAGAAGATTTCTTATTCGCTCGGTGCGTATCCTCCTGCTGCAGTACCATGCTTCCCTGTTGGGTACTAGCCAGACTGCAACGCAGAGCTCCAACTACGAGAGTGCATCGAATGTAAGTGACCTGCTTATGGAACTTTCCCAGAAGGATGGGGAGATTACCGAACGGGAGGCCAAATCTCTTGTGCAGAGCCTGAAGACCGCCTTGAAGCCGCTTCTTGCCGCCTCAAGGAAAAATACCACCATTTCGATAAACCAGGTCAGGTCCCTGGAAGAGTGGGTGAATAGGACAACCATGGATGATCAGAAGACCTTCATTATCCTGGAGGGGTTGGAGCAGACCAATGCATCGGCTCGCAACAGCCTGTTGAAGTTGCTGGAGGAGCCTCCTACAGATACGTATTTTTTCCTGATCTCCGAGTACCCCAACAGGATCATGCAGACCATCCTGAGCCGTGTCCGCAAGTATAGCTTCCCTCCCTTGCAGGAGCCTGAGGTCAATGCCCTGCTCACGCCCTTCTTTCTTGGCACCGAACGGTATGAAAGCCTGGAATCCTTTTTTCTGCAAGGGGGGGGGCTCGATTTGGCACGCCATACTGAGATTGTCGCCATGTTGCTGAATTCCCTTGCTAACCGTACCTACCTGAAGGAGGAGCAGTTCAACGCCCTGCTTTCCTTTGTTGATGAGCAGGGCAGTTATGAGTACGTCCTCAAGAGGCTGCTCTCCTCCCTTGGTGCACTGCTTGGTTCGGGGGAGATGACCTGGCAACGGGCAAAGGCCCTCTCGTCGCTAATCTCTGCGAGCTACAGCACGGCAACGCTCTATAACCAGAACAAGCGCCTGATGTTCGAGGCCCTGTATCTGAAACTTATGGAGGTGGTATGAAGAATTTTGTCCAACGGGCGATCCAGAAGATAGACCAGCTGGATACCAAGCAGATAGTTTCCATCATGCAAAGCCAGTCCAGAGAGCTGGAGATGTTGGAGAATGTGCTTGAGTCCATCGAGGATGGGGTCATCCTCACTGATGCGAAGCTTACCATAAACTATGCAAACTCCCACTGCCCGAATCTCATTCCGATGGCCAGGAGACGTTCCTATGAGGGCTTTCCTCTGTCCAAGGTGATAGAGGACAAGCATGTGCTTCGCTACATAGTGCTCTCTGTCTACAACCGGGCAGAGGACCTGGACAATGAGTTCACCTTCCAGAGGGGGAACAAGGTCCAGACAGTTGCCGTCACGGTCTTCACCTACAAGATGCCGGAGGAGAAGGGCCTTTCCAGCT
The DNA here is from genome assembly GCA_016342655.1 of Sphaerochaeta sp. Taxonomy (GTDB): domain Bacteria; phylum Spirochaetota; class Spirochaetia; order Sphaerochaetales; family Sphaerochaetaceae; genus Sphaerochaeta. Next base: position 14,584 of record JAEINL010000071.1, read on the forward strand.
ATGTGCTGATGTTCAGCGATGTGACCGAGCACAATGCGAATGAGGCCAGGATGAGGCGTTCTGAGAACCTCGCCTCCATGACTACCATGGCAGCGGGGGTGGCACACGAGATCAAGAACCCCCTTGCTGCCATGGGAATCCATCTGCAGCTGCTGAAGAAGGCCTTTGTGCGTCAGGAGTACCTGAGCATGCATGAGGCCCAGCGGTATATTGATGTGCTGGAAGAGGAGATCACCCGCCTCAACAGCATCGTCGTGGATTTCCTCTTTGCCGTCCGCCCTTTGGATACCCGTCTCCGCCTTGGTTCCCTGTGCAAGACGCTCCAAGATGTCGCTTCGTTTGTGGAGCCTGAGCTTACTGAAAACCGGGTGACCCTCACCTGTAACGTATCCACATCACTACCCAAGCTGGAGTTTGATGAGAATCTGATCAAGCAAGTCTTGCTCAACCTGATCAAGAATGCGATGAATGCCATGGAGCAGGGAGGTCGGCTGACCTTGCATGCGCGCCAAGATGGGAACCAGGTGCTTATCAGCGTGCAGGACACCGGTATCGGGATGGACGACGAGACGATGCAGAAGATCTTTGAGCCGTACTTCACGAGCAAGGCGACGGGAACAGGCTTGGGTCTCACCGTTGTCTATAAGATCATGAAGGAACACAGAGGTGATATCACCGTAGAGAGCAGGCTAGGTGAGGGTTCCACCTTCACCCTTTCCTTTCCCGTACCCAAGAGTGAGCGTCTCAGCCTGAGTGAGCCTGAAAAGGAGAGTTTGCATGAAACGTAGTATCCTCATTGTCGATGATGAGAAGAATATCCGAAGCGGTCTGGCCATGGCCATGGAGCTGGAGGGGTATGAGAGCCTCACAGCCGAGGACGGAGCCTCAGCCTGGGCTCTGATGGGCAAGAAGGATGTGGATCTGGTCATTACAGACCTCAGGATGCCGAACCTGAGCGGGGGGCAGTTGCTGCAGAAGATTACAGGAGCCTACCCAAGGCTTCCTGTCATCATCCTTACCGGACATGGGACCATCGAGACTGCAGTGGATGCAATGCGTAAGGGGGCCATAGATTTCTTTACCAAGCCAGTGGAACTGGACCGTCTCTCCCTTGTGGTCAAGAAGGCCCTCTCAAATACCGACCTCTATGCAGAGCATGAAAGGCTGAAGGCGGAGGTTGAAACCCTCAAGGCTCGCAATCGCTATGACCGAATTGTAGGAAAGAGCCAGAAGATGGTTGCCCTTATGGATACTGTGGCCCAGGTTGCCCCCACCCGTGCTTCCGTACTCATCACCGGCGAGAGCGGGGTGGGTAAGGAGCTGGTTGCCGATGCAATCCATGAGTTGGGGAACCGTAGCAAGGGGCCCTTTATCAAGGTCCATTGTGCAGCCCTCTCTGAGTCCTTGCTGGAGAGTGAGCTCTTTGGGCATGAGAAGGGTTCCTTTACAGGTGCCATCTCCCAGAGGAAGGGGCGCTTTGAGCTTGCTGACGGGGGTACGATCTTCCTCGATGAGATTGGGGAGATCAACGGTGCCACCCAGGTAAAGCTGCTTCGGGTCCTGCAGGAGAAGGTGTTTGAACGGGTAGGGGGCGAGAAACCTGTCACAGTCGATGTACGCATCGTGTGTGCAACCAACCGGGACCTGCTCAAGGAGATAGAGAAGGGGAACTTCCGTGAGGACCTCTACTACAGGCTCAATGTTGTCCATCTCGAAGTACCGCCCTTGCGCGACCGCAAGGATGACATCCCTTTGCTGATGACTTCTTTTCTCACCCAGTTCAACAAGGAGAACGACAAGAGTCTTGTGGGTTTCTCCAATGGGGCGAAGAAGGCAATGCTCTCCTATGAGTGGCCGGGCAATATCCGTGAACTGCGCAACTCTGTCGAAAGCGCCGTTGTGCTTTCACGCTCTTCTGTCATAGAGGTTGAGGACCTCCCCCCTTCGGTGAGGCTTTCTGCCTCTTCGGCACAACTCTCCCTTGATGTGGGCATTACGCTCGCCGAGGCTGAGAAGAAGCTTATCATGTCCACCTTGGTGATGTGCGGGGGGAATAAGACCCGCGCAGCCGAGGTACTGGGCATCGGACGTAAGACTTTGCATAGAAAATTACAGGAATACCAAATTGACCAAGAATGACATCTACCAGATCTTTGACAAGGGGGGAAGCCTTGAGAAACGCTTCTCCTCCTATGAATACCGTGAAGGCCAGCTGCTTATGGCAGATCTGGTACGTGAATGCTACGATACGCATGCCATCGCCGCCATTGAGGCAGGCACAGGCATAGGCAAGTCCTTTGCCTATCTGGTTCCGGCCCTCTACCACGCCATGCAGGAACCAGATGAGCGGACGGTCATTGCAACCTCCACCATCAACTTGCAGAAGCAATTGCTCGAAAAAGACATTCCAATGCTCTTTAGAATCCTGAACCTCTCCTGCAAGATAGCCCTTGCCGTAGGCAGGGGAAACTACCTCTGTCTGCAGCGGTTCATCGCGGTGCGCAATGACGCATCTCTGCTTGCCCAGGATCCCCAGAGTGAGCTGTACCAGCTTAACGAATGGGCTATGACCACCGATACGGGGCTTCGTAGTGATTATCCTGGGAGACTAGGGGAGATATGGGGAGAGGTCCTCTGTGATGGAGACCTGTGCAACACCCGTAAGTGTGAGTATTTCAAGGAGTGTTTCTTTTTCAAGGCCAAGCAGAAGATAAAGGAAGCGAGGATCATCATAAGCAACCACCATCTCCTCTTCACCGATGCTCATAGCCGCCACGAAAACGACATTGGCTTTGATGAGGATGCTGTCCTTCCTTCCTATTCCAGGCTCATCATCGATGAGGCTCACAACATTGAGAGCAATGCCTCCAGCTTCTTTACAGCAGAGTACACCTCAAAGGAGATGTTGCGTCAGATCTCCAAGATCCAACGAACAGGGAGCTTCGCCTCCAAATCTCTCCTGGACCAGCTGGGAGCGTTCTCCCCGGAGCCTGAGTTGTTCGACCGCATCCGTGATGACATACACCTCCTCAGCGGTGAAGTGGGAACTTTGGACCAGTACCTGTTGGGGGTGTTCCAGAAGAACAACTTCCAACCTGTGCTGATAAAGGTGGAACAACAGCACCGCCTTGGGCAGTTCGTCGAGCAGGCAACCAAGGTTGCCCAGGCTAGTGGGCGTCTCGCTGCCAAGATTGCCCACTTCATCGAGCACCAGAAGGCTCCCGAGGAGTATGAGACCAAGGTGAATGAGCTGATGGTTCGGGGGACAAGAATCTCGCAGATGAGTGAGGTTCTCTCCCAATTCTGTAACTTCCCCCTCTGGAGCGATGAGGTGCACTGGTTCAATGCCGAGTCCTATAGGAATGTTCGCTCTGTCGAGGTCTGTATCACCCCCCTTTCCATTGCCCCCATCCTGGTGGAGGCCCTGTTCAAGAAGTTGGCTACCGTGGTCTGCACCTCCGCCACCTTGGATCTGAATGACGACTTTGCCTTTTGGGGCACTCGGGTAGGTCTTCCCTATGACGAGATGAGGCCCTACCGGAGGGTTTCCTTTTCCTCGCCTTTTGACTATCAGAACCGCCTGATGCTGCTGACCCCTAGCGATGCCCCCCTCCTTACCAAGGATAATGAGGAGGAGTATGTCTCCTACATGTGTGAGACGGTGTTCTCGGCTGTTCTCTCTGCCGGAGGTGGGGCATTGGTCCTGTTTACCTCGTATGCTATGTTGCAGAAGGTCAGTGACCGCCTGAAGCCTCGCTTTGCACAAGAGAAGCTGGAACTCTTGTGCCAGAGGGATATGGACCGATACTCCCTGCTCAACCGATTCATAGCGGAGAAGGACAGCACCCTGTTCGCAACATCCTCCTTCTGGGAAGGGGTGGACGCCCCAGGGGATACGCTGCGTATGGTCATCATCGTCAAGCTTCCCTTCAGTGTTCCCACCGATCCAGTATTCAAGGCCCGTTGTGAGGCCTTGGACAACAGCGGAGGCAGTGGCTTTTACCATCTTGCCCTCAAGGAAGCTACGATGAAGCTGAAACAGGGCTTTGGCCGTCTGATGCGCAATACAGGGGATAGGGGTGTTGTCCTCATCCTCGATAGTAGGGTAGTGCTGAAGAACTACGGGGTGTTCATGATGAGGTCCCTTCCTGAGAGCTTCCACCCTGAGACCGAGACCTCCACCGTCTGTGACAAGATTGAGAACTTCCTGTATGCAGACTAGAGCATAGGCAGAGCTCCTATTGTATGGAACAGTACAGATGTTTTGTCAAAGGATGACCAGCTAAAGCTGGATACGGATTCCAGAGAGAAGAAGGGTGTTTTTGAATGAAAGGGGATACGGGTTCTCTCTATTTACTTTCTAGGTATTCTTCAACTACACTAACATTTAGGTAGTAGCAATTATTGGAGGTTCCCCTTGCACAAACGCCCCAGAACTTCACTCATAGTGATAGGATTTTTATGTAGTATTCTTTTTGCCGGTTGTAGCGCAGCACCCAGCAACACCGTTCTCCCCAAACCCATTGGAGAGCTTGTGATCCCTAACGACTTCACTTTCAAGACAACTGCTCCTAGGTCGGTAACCCATGCATTTGGAGCCAATTTTTCCCATATTCCGATAGCCATCTATGGGTCGGTCTATGATACGTTCACAGAAGACCAGCCTGTCAGTGATTCCTTTGTCGGTTTTGGAACAACCGATGAAACCGGGGAATTGTCTACACAGGTTACAATCCCTCTCAGCTGCACCTACCTTGTCCTGAAACCAAACTACATCGGGTTGCCTGAGGAACTTCGGACGGCCCTTGATGACTCTTCCTTCATTTCCAAGGCAGTGACTGCAAGGGGTGAAGATCCCGTATATACGTTCAGCATTACTGAGGATCTGCCAAAGACACTACCCGCGCAACGATTCAAGCCCACTGATTCCTATTGGAATTTTGTCAATGGGTATTCATTGGATGGAGGAATACCTGATTCCCTGTTTTCAATTTCCCTGGAAAAGGACTTTCTCAAGGACTTGAACTCCCTATTCAAAAGGAATAGAGGTATAGATGATAGTGTGCCTCAAGACATTACGGACGGTCTTGCCGTAGGGACCTTGGACATGTCTGCTGCTAACGATGTATGGATTACGTTTATCGATGAACAGTAAGCGTAAATTCGAGCCCCCTACAATATAAGTGAACAATATCCGACAATGATAATCGTTGGAGGATATGATGATG
>JAEINL010000002.1 GCA_016342655.1 Sphaerochaeta sp.
AAAGAGAATCACGCAGAAAAGTACATGACTCTCATTGATTGTATGTTTTTGTTGTCTCCAACCGCACAGGTCGAAATAATTAAGGAAACTGACTGTGATGAATGATGGTACGAGTATCAACATGAGTAATATTGTCAGTTTATAGCGTGCCAAATTTTTAATCATGCTAACGAGTATATCCTATTTTTATAGAAGGGAGCTATCATTTTACGATAGCTTTATCATTAGAAGAAATTTCATTTCCACTTAGGTAGGAAGGATTGCTGTACATGGTACATCTACTGACGATGCGTATCCTTAGTTTGTTCGCTCTTCTTCCCCTTTGCAGGATTTTCGTCTTCCAAAGCACAATTTCCTGCAAAGTAATCCCAAGGAGTGAAAAAAGAGCCTTCTCAATTTTGAAAAACACAGACATAAGCAAAAACAATCTAGGCCCCTAATCCAGGAAAGAGGGGAGGTCCTCATGTGTTTGGATGGTGTTAGGCCTTCAATAAGGCATCCCCAAAAGCTGAACAATCAAGTGAATTATGAAAAAGATAATCCAAGAACACCTCTGCTGTACAATAGACTACCTTCCCATTTCTTTCTCGATATCTTACAGCGCCAATTAATTCTGAATTTTGCATAGCGTGTATTGCTTCCTCGTTTGTCAAAAAGCCCTTATTGAAACAATAAACGATAACGGCATAAGGCTTTATAGCTTTAACTGAATTACAATATAAGCTGGAAATTTTACTGTGAGCTCCTTTATCATCAGAACAAAAATAGAATACTTTCTTTTGAGAATATTCCAACATGTAGGAGATAAGAATACAGGTTTTAAACTCCCCATAGTGGTTTGTAATCAAATTTTCCATAGTCTGAAGTTCAAATACCACTTGTTCACGAGTTTTAAAATATTCCATTCGAGCAAAAATCTGTTGGAAGGCTTCAAGGAGTTTCTCTTTGTGAGGAAAAAGCAAAGATAACATTTTACTGTAAGTGAACAGATACTGCCTGATAGATTCTTGAGTATCGTCGGCTATCAATTCAATATCCGATCTTATCTGTATCCTGCCCATCTCTATCATTTTTTCTAGAAACTGATACTCCTGAGAATCAGTTTTACCTTGAGCACACTCTTTGAGAACCGCTTCATGACAAATAGCCTCCTCAATAGAAGTTTCAAAAAACCTTTCCAAAAGACAACTATCACCAAGAGTGATTTTCTGACATTTTTCAATAAAATCAGTATCCAGTATAGCAAAATCGATTTCCTTCATGATTTCAATGACTGTAAAAAGGCTTCATCTGCAGCAAAGTCTTCATCATTGAGGAGATCTAAATCTTTTGCATACTGCATGTTTTTGAGAAGGCTACCAGTGTCAACAGTGACTTCTGCTGGAGATGTTGCCTGACGTTTAGGAAGGGTAGAAAGTAGGGATAGTAGTGCTACGCGATCGATTCTTCCAATCTCATACAAACGCATAGTCAAACATTTTTCTGGAACCATAAAAAACTTGTTAAGCGATTGAATGGTGTTGCTTGTGATTATTTCTTCCCCAAGGAGAATATCCAGACAGTCTTCCAAAGCTTTAGTCGGGACAAGAAGCAACGAAGCAAAAGCGCTGGCTTCAACGTCCTCATCGATGATCTCCCCATTCTCCCGGATAACATCAGAGAATACTTTTTTTGCGTACCTTTTTTCGTTCATCAGCACATGGTACAGTTCATGAGCTGCTGCGAAGTTTTGTTTTTCCAAAGAATTATTTGTGTTTATAAAAAGAAAATCATGGTCTGAAGCCGAGAAAAAACAACCCCACAGATGAGTATCCTCAGAAGGAAATCGGATTACGTCCAATTCTAACATGTTGATTCTTGCATAATTACGGATGACTTCAAAAATATGATCTTTTACCTGACGAAAACCCCCTACATAGGTAGTACAAAATTGTTTTGCCATTCTTTCGACTGACTGAAACTTCTTTCTATCCGAAGAATACAGACAATTTGTCAATAAGATTTCTGCTTCCATAGTTATTCAATAGCTCCCACAAGTTTGTCGGTGTTGACCCGGAGATTCTTGTAGAACAAAATCCTCTGCGCGAGTATCGAGAGCTTTTGAATTGTTTCTTCTGACTCTCTTGTACTCACCTGTCCTAACAGGGAAAGAGCTTCTTTGCATCCGAGTGGAATGGGATTGTACAATTTATGAACAGGAATTTCGAGAACTCTGGCAATCTTATCAACTTCCTCTATTGTAATCGCCCTAGTCTTATGCAATGTCTTGCTCATGGTTGCTTCAGTCATAGAAATTTCTTTGGCAAGTTCTTTCTGAGAAAGGTCCTTTCCACGAAGAACCATCCTTATGGTATCTACTATTGCATCATTCATTTCAGTTTTCATTTCAAAGCCCCTTACATGATGATTATATCATACGAGAACAAAAATAGAAATATATTATAGAATACAAATAAAAAAGTAAAAATACTTTCTATTTATAAGCATAACAAACCCATCAGCTACCTTCTCAGCTATTGGGAAATTCCTAATTGTTCAAGCCCACTAGAACCAGGAACAAGAACTGCTACTAATTTGATCCCCGACTTGCAGTAGGTTCCCTGATGAACTCAACTATTTGTTAATTTTACGATAGGGGTGGGCAGGTGCTCATAAGTTTGGATGATGAGATATCCAACGAATATGACCTCAAATTTTGGCTTAGAAAACATACCATGCAATGAAAGGCAATACTGCAAGAAGTCCTAGAAAGCCCTTCTTCCCAGCATGTTTCCCTGCCTCCCATTGAAAGAGAACAGCACAAAGAAAAAGGTTCACTACACTGCTATTTTGATGTTCGTTCTCAATTCTCTTGGCATCATCAGTCATGCAAATCAATACTCAATGTAGAGTTTGGTAGACTGTTTTGGATACCCTGGAGCAATGTATTGATGAGAACGAGGCATCCAAAAAATTCGCCACTCTCTTCAACGATCGTTATGAGTCCATAGGTAAGATTGAGTTCACCATAGACAGACGAATAGTATCCTCCAATCATTTCTACGCCTAAAGCTCCTCCAATAAATATCATTCCAGCAAGGATAAATCCTTTCTTCATATAAGTAGGTCTTGATAAAATAAACCTATAAAAATAAAGGATAAGTAAAGCCACCAAAATAATACCAACGATAACCCAAGAAAAACGGAAAATTCCTGTCAGATGAAACCTATCCCGTAACGGGTCTATCATGAGTTCGTGGATACTAGATCCTTCATCAAAGGCAAGATACAGGAATAAGAGACTGAGAAAACGATAGTGGCTTTTTGGGTCTTGCTTGGGAATAGGCTGTTTTTCAGGTATGAGACTCATCATGTAAAAAAGAAGAGAAGCAACAAATAAGAGCAATACAGCAAACACTGTTGGAATATTTGCCTCTTTATCCAAATCAAATTTAGGGAGAAAGCCGTATATGTACCCATGGCCAAAAACAAATGTCGAAATTTTGGTAAGGATACTCAATACGATTAGCACACATGAGATACAAGTGAGAGTTCGCATCGTCTTCTTTCTATGAAATACAATAGGCATAGAGGTCTCCTTAAAATTGTTCTTTGAATTCAATTGGTACCAGACTTCGATTATATACGAATAGTCCCACCTGTACATATCTCTTTTGATAAATCGAATATTTTACCCATCACGTATTCATATTGACCCCAGAACAATCAGAACCATATTTTACCATTGATACCATACTCGATCAACAATTGTATTTCGATTCCCTAGGGGATTTTCGTCAGTTGAGACCCCTAGTAGAGAGTGTTCTAGGAGATACTTGCCATTAGCAAATAAAAGTATTATATTCTGCATATAGTATAGAGGAGAATTTGATGAAAGACCTTTTGATTATTGGTGGCGTGGCTGCAGGAGCTACTGCAGCTGCTAGGGCCCGTAGAATTGACAATGAAGTGAATATTACCTTACTGGAGGCAGGAGCGGACGTCTCCTTTGCCAACTGTGGACTTCCATATTACATAGGCGGGGATATTGAATACCGGTCATCTTTGCTATTGGCTAGTGAAGAGACCTTTGACGAACAATACAGGGTCAAGGTTCATACGAATACAGCGGCGCTTGAAATTGATCGCGTGCAAAAGAAGGTGAAAACCCGAAACACTCTGACCGGGGATGAGCGATCATTCTCCTATGATGCCCTTATCCTTGCCCAAGGAGGAAAACCTATCGTACCCCCGCTTCCCGGGGTTGATAAGGACCACGTATTCCAGTTATGGACACTCGCTGACATGGACAAGATAGACCAATACATCAGTGACAACGAGCCCAAGAAAGCGGTTGTCGTAGGTGGAGGCTTCATTGGCCTGGAGATGGTCGAGGCTTTGACCAAGCGAGGTGTGGCTGTCACCCTGGTGGAAATGGCGCCGCAAGTCATGCCTAATCTTGAAGGGGAGTTTGCCGGGTTCATTACCAAAGAACTCCAGGACTTCGGAGTGCAGCTCAAGCTGGGCAAGTCATTGCAGGCAATAGAAGATACAAGGGTACTCCTCAACGACGGCTCTACAGTGGATACGGATTTTGTGCTGCTCTCAGTTGGTGTACGTCCTACCTTGCAGTTGGCCAAGGATGCAGGCCTTGAGATAGGAAAAACAGGTGGGTTGCAGGTTGACAGCTCACTGCGTACCAGTGATCCCTTTATCTATGCAGCAGGCGATATGGTTGAGATAGTGCACAATATCCATGGAAAGAATGTGCGCATGCCCCTAGCGGGTCCTGCTAACCGGCAGGGAAGAATTGTTGGTGAGAACGCCCTTGGAGGTTCCCGTACCTATAAGGGTGTCTCGGGTACTTCGATTGTAAAGGTCTTTGAGGCCGTTACGGGATCAACTGGTATGACTTTGAAGGCTGCAAAGGATGCAGGTTTCGATGCCGATGCTGTGGTTATACACAAGGCAAGCCATACCTCTTATTATCCGGGTTCAGAAAAAGTGAGTCTGATGCTTGTATGGGATCGTAAGACCAAAAAGATCCTTGGTGCGCAGGCTGCCGGCCGTGTAGGTGTTGATAAACGCCTGGATGTCGTTGCGACTGCCATTGCCGGAGACCTGACGATTGAGGACATCTCTGAGCTCGACCTTGCTTATGCACCCCCATTCAACTCTCCCAATGGCCCTGTCAACATGGCTGCCTTTACCGCTGAAAACCATCACAACGCTTTCAGCCCCTCAGTGCTGGCACAGAATGTGGAACAGTTTGTACTGGAGAACCAACCGATTGCAATCGACTTGCGAGACCCGATCAGTTTTGCAAAGGCCAACTTGCAAGGCTCAAACAACTTGAGTCAGAATGTGATCAGGGAAAACCTGGATAAGATTCCTCAGGAAAAGCCTCTTCTGCTGATCAGCGATGACGGGCAGAAAGGGCATGTGGTACTGAGAATGCTCAAAGGGGCAGGATTTGATCAGGTGTATAACCTCAGTGGTGGGTACCTCAGCCTCGAGAGACATGAGCGAGCGATAGGGTACCAGCATCTGAGTGTTGGGTTGTATCCAGTAGTACGTAAGTCTGTAAAGGACTTGGGAACTGGGGAAAAGGCAGGAACCCCTGCCGATACTGATGAGAGTTCTGCTGAACTTGCAACAGAGGGACCTCTGATTCTGGATGTACGTACCCCGATGGAATTTTCCATGGGTGCCTACCCCGGTGCCATCAATGTCGAACTTGACAGCCTTGAGCAGTGGGCTCAGTCTGTGGAGGATAAAAAACGTGAGATGGTCGTCTACTGTGCTTCTGGCGCACGATCGAGCTACGCCTTGCGTGTTCTTACCAAGTTGGGCTTTACCAATGTGGAAAATGGTGGAGGTCTCCACCAGATGATGGCAAGGCAACATGCCTCCTGATACCTTGTATAAATCTCTATAAGAAAAGGCCCTACCTTATAAAGGGAGGGCCATATACATACGGATTTGTACCTGAATACTAGGCTATTTCTTTTCCCTGTGTGTCGCCTCCATTGTTGTTTCGAGGGCAGTGATTGAATCATCCAGGTTATGAGATACCATCAATGAATAGAGGATGTCTATAACGGTGAGTTGGTTGATTCTGCTTGTAGTGGCACCAGGACGATAGATTTTTTCAGTGGAAGGTATCAATAGTGCGATTGATGCACTGTTCCTCACAGTATTCCTGATATCCATTGTAAGAGAAATAACGGGGACGGATCTATCTTTAGCAATTTCGACTACTTCAATCATATTTTTGTTTTCACCTGAATATGAGATGACAAATGCAACCTGAGAACGATTCATGGTTGAAGCTTTAGTAAGTTGCAGGTCGGAATCAGAGGTATAGAATACAGAGAGGCCTAAGCGAGTGAGCTTTTGCATAAAATCATAGGCAACAACTCCGGAAGCCCCTACGCCAAAAAGATTTATTGATGTGGATGTTGATAGCAAGGAAACAGCTTTTTCCACACTTTGAGGGTCAAGGGTTGCCTCAAGGGAAGAGAGCGATCGTTGCATTCTATCAACAATGCCATGTATTACCCGAGAGGGGTTTGCTTCAGATTCCAAATCCAGATCAGGAATGTATCGATCATCAGAATCCCTAAATACATCACGGGCTAAGCGAAGCTTGAAATTACTAAAATTTTCAAACCCGGTTCTTTTACAGAATCGTATAACAGCTGCCTGTGAAGAATTGCTTTGTTTGGCTAGTTCTCTGACATTATAATGCAAGGCCTTTTTTGGTTCTTTGCAAATGTACTCGCCAACTTTTCTTTCAGATTCACTTAACAGATGCAAATGTGCATTCACTGCAACTAAAGCACCTCCTACCATTTCAAAACTTTTAGTCATGGTATCCTTCTGTGTTTTCTTTGAATAATTTCAATAGTTGAGAAATTGGACTTTTGTGTTTCTGTTCCAACATACTTGCATCATCCCTATTGATACCAAGAAGTACCATGAGTATTGCAATTTTTGGTTTTCTTCCAGCCTCTTCAAAAGCCTTTTCCGCTTCCTTTTGAGTACAACCAGTTGCTTGCCTAATCAGTCTTTTTGATCGTTCAACCAATTTCTTGTTTACTGGAGTAAGATCAACCATCAAATTATGGTACACCTTTCCAATTCTAATCATGCTAGTTGTAGTAATCATGTTTAGCACTAGTTTTTGTGCAGTACCTGATTTCATCCTAGTTGAGCCTGTTACTACTTCCGGTCCAACATCTAAAAAAATAGAATGATTTGCATAGAGGAATGTTCTCGATCCTTTGTTGCAGCTAATTGCTCCTACCGAAGCCCCTAACTCTTTTGCATACTGCATAGCACCAAGTACATAAGGAGCACCGCCACTTGCGGTGATCCCAATGAGTACATCAGAAGAATTGAAATCATACTCCTTGAGAGCCTGTATTCCAGTTTCTTCATCATCTTCGGCATTTTCTATGGATTTGGTCAATGCTTCATTTCCTCCAGCAATAATTCCAATTACCATCTCAGGGCTCACTCCAAATGTTGGAGGACATTCTGATGCATCGAGAACTCCTAGCCTGCCACTTGTACCAGCCCCAATATAAAAGAGCCTTGCTCCCTTTGTAAAAGAAACCACAACATCATCTATAAGGGCCGTAATAGAATCGAGCTGTTTTTCAACTGCATAGGGGACTGTTTTGTCTTCGTTGTTAATTACTTCAAGGATTTGTCTAGTTGTCATCTCATCAATGTTTGATGAATTTTTATTCCTCTGTTCTGTAGTGAATACATCTAGCATATCTTGAGTAATTGTTGTGTCTATCATATCTGTATCACTCCAAATTGATTCACCTTATCAGAAAGAGATTACTTGAAAAGGATACTTAATCGTATCATCCTAACATGGTATTGTAAAGAAATAATATTTTAAAGTTTTGGTTGTCATTTGAAATATTGTGCCATATACTAACATTAATCATGGATAAAAATATTGATACATTACATTTTCTTGAAAATTACAAAAATAAAAAAGACACGCTCATCATTGGTCTGATGAGTGGTACAAGCCTCGATGGGGTAGATGCCACTCTTGTTCGCATATCAAAAGAGAAAGATGATAAAGTTTCTCTTCTTTACCATCACTATCTCCCCTACACACCTGAAATGAGAGATAAGATAAGCCGAGTATGTCGAAAAGACTCTGCAACTATCAATGATATTGTTGATGTACATTTCGGACTTTCCAGATGGTATGCAAAAGCCGTCAATACCCTCCTTGAAAAGAGTGGCTATCTAGCAGAATCCATCGATGCAATCAGCATGCACGGACAAACTGTATGGCACTCTCCAAAACCGACACCTTTTCCAGGTCCTGATGGGGAATTTGGTGTAACAGGCACCCTTCAATTAGGAAACCCCTCAGTGCTCAAAGAGCTTACCCATATTCCTGTTGTCTCTGATTTTAGGTCAGCGGATATGGCAGTAGGAGGAGAAGGAGCACCTTTGGCTCCCTACAGTGATTATATGATGTTTGGATCGACCGAAGATGGGCGTATTATTCAAAATATTGGAGGAATTGGTAATGCAACTGTTCTTCCTGCGGACAATGGCCAAAGAGATATCTTTGCATTTGATACAGGCCCTGGGAATATGATTATTGACGAGCTTGTTTCTATCTATACAGAAAACAGACAGCTTTATGATGATAAAGGTGATATTGCTAAAAATGGTATCGTGAATGAAATGATTATTGACCATTGTATGAAGGATTCCTATTTTAAGAAAAGCCCTCCGAAAAGTACTGGCCGTGAAGTGTATGGAAAAGATTTTACCCAAACCTTTCTTGCTTTGTGTACTGCAAATAATCTATCACTTGTGGATGCCATTGCCACAGCCACTGCTTTTACAGCGGAAACCATCAGCCAGTCCTATAAAGATTTTATCTTACCTTTTCACCGAATTTCAAAGGTGTTGGTTTGTGGCGGTGGAGCCCTGAATCTAACTTTATTGAAGATGATCAAGCAAAGATTGCCAGAGGGAATCGAAGTCTCGACTACGAGTGCCTTTGGTATTCCAGACCAGGGGCGTGAAGCTATGGCGTTTGCCATTATAGCCCATCAGTCACTACTAGGGAAAAGTGGCAATTTGCCACAGGTCACAGGAGCAAGAGTGCCTGTTGTATTAGGCACAATCACGTTATAGAAGAGGTTCTCTTATTCATTTCGAAGGAGGAAAGAAGTGAAAAAATTAGTATCAAGGATGATGGTAGTCTCTCTCATCTTGGCAGCACTTGTCATTCCAATGCTTACTGCGAGTGGAACAAAGGAAGAAGCAAAAAGTACTGAAAAAGTGATTACGATTGGGGTTGATCAAGAAGCCATTGGAATTGATCCCCATATTGTTACAGCGTTTTCATCGCACAGACGACTTGATTTGCTGTATAATCGTCTGGTTCGTTTGGATTCAGACTTGGTAGTTGTCCCTGATCTTGCTGAATCCTGGGATATCCCAAACAACCTTACCTATATCTTCCATCTCAGAAAAGGCGTGAAATTCCATAATGGAAGAGAAATGGTTGCTGATGATGTCAAATACTCACTTGAAAGGGTGATGGATCCTAAAACAGCATCTCCAGGAAAGTCCTATCTTTCTTTAGTAACTGGTGTTGAAGTGCTTGATACCTATACAGTCAAGCTGACTCTTTCAGCTCCACTTGCTTCATTGCTAGATTCGCTAACAAGCAATAACCTTGCAATTGTTCCGAAAGAAGCGGTAGAGGCCAATGGTAATCTTCAGAAAGTTGCAGTAGGAACAGGACCCTTCATGTTACAGGAGTGGGTTGCTGATAATTCCATGACCTTAGTGAAAAATCCAAATTACTTTGTAACAGGTGCTCCTATTGTAGATAAGGTTATTTTTAGAATAATTCCTGAAGCTGCATCTTTATTGGCCGGTGTCAAATCAGGCGATCTGGATATTGCAACCATAAATGATGGAGCAACTATTCGCCAGGCCAAAAAGACCAATGATGTTGTTGTAATGAGCAAACCTGGTATCAACGTAAGAACTTTTGGTTTTAATAACACAAGGGTTCCTTTTACTGATGTCAGGGTACGTCAAGCCATTGCTATGACAATTGACAGAAATGAAATTGTTGCAATGGCAGAGTTTGGGATGGGAACTCCTTCAGGACCTATTCCTGTAGCTGCCACTGATTGGGCCCTCCCCTTGGATAAACTTCCCATGAATACCCCCAACTATGATAAGGCAAAAGCTCTCCTAAGGGAGGCAGGGTATCCAGATGGATTTAGTTTCAACATCGTATGTTCTGCAACATATGAAGGTGGACTTGATGTTGCCCAGGTTATTCAGAGCGAACTAAAAAACATTGGAGTCACTGCAAACCTTGAAGTAGTGGAGTGGGGTGTCTATATCGACCGTTGGGTAAAGAGAGATTTTGATTCAATGGTAGAGATTCGTGGAGGTTCAGGAGAACCTGACAGATTCCTATACAGAACAATTCATTCTACTGGTGGTGTAAACAACTTCTTGTTTAAGGATGCAGAAACTGACAGACTGCTTGACCTGGGTCGAAGCCAGACAGTTCCTGCAGAGAGAAAGGCTACATACAATGCTTTGCAAAAAGTGCTCACAGAAAAAGCTCCGTTAATATTCTTATATTCACCAAGCGAATCCCATGTCCTTAGTCCTAGGGTCACTGGATTTAAGCAAGTTGGAAATGGATCACTCTACTACGTCACAACAACAGACGTACAGTAAAATGTCTATTGATGCCTCTCAATTCGAGAGGCATCATTATATCAATGATAGATAAAAAATATTTGAGGTAAAGTGTGCTGAGGTTTATTGTTAAACGTTTATTAACTCTGATTCCTGTCCTTTTGGGAGTTTCCCTAATTGTATTTTTCCTTGTAAGACTTATTCCAGGAACAGCCTTGGAAATGTACATGGGAACACAAGTTGAGGCAACTCCTGAAATGATGGAGGAATTACAAAAATTGTTTGGTGAAGATAAACCAGTACCTGTTCTCTACATAGAATGGATGAGTGATATCTTAAGAGGGGATTTTGGGTATTCTCTAAGGACTGGAAGACCTGTTCTTCCGGATATTCTGTCTCGCCTTCCCTTATCTCTTGAACTTACCCTGTTTTCACTAATCCTCGCTCTTCTCATTGGGATTCCTCTTGGGATAGCCTCCTCGTTAAAACAAAATACGGTAGGGGATTTCTTTATGAGAATCCTAGGGCTTATTGGGTTGTCCTTGCCTCAATTTTGGTTGGCAGCGTTGATGGTCATCGCCTTTAGTGGGTTCAAAGGATGGATTCCTATGGGTAACTATGTAGGGTTTCTTGAGGACCCGATACGAAATATAAAAATGTTACTACTTCCCTCATTAGCAATAGGGATTGGATTTTCGGCAGTGGTCATGCGATATACACGAACCAGTATGCTTGAAGTGATGCAAATGGATTACATTCGAACTGCGAAAGCAAAAGGCCTTACTCGTAAGAACGTAATCTATTCTCATGCATTAAAAAATGCTATTTTGCCGGTTATTACTGTTACCGGGTTTAATGCCGGATATCTATTAAGTGGTGCGATAGTCATAGAAGAGGTGTTTGCTCTTCCTGGTATGGGAAGATTATCCTTGTATGCAATATATCAACGGGATTATCCCATTATTCAAGCAATCGTGATGATAGTAGCTACCATCTTTGTCCTGGTGAATCTTATCACAGACATTATGTATGCGTTGGCAGACCCAAGAATTCGCTTGGATGATAGGAAATAGGTAAGAGATGAAACACAATAGATTACTTAGAAATGGAATTGCAATGGCAGGCCTTAGTATCATTGCGCTGTATATACTCATAATCGTTGTATCATTCTTCTGGCTTCCTTTTGATCCAATGGAGATGAATGTAAACGAAATGCTTGAAGCCCCTTCCCTGACAAGCGGGCACATTTTTGGAACCGATGAATTTGGTCGGGATATTCTTTCAAGAATCATGAAGGGAAGTGTGGTGAGTCTCACCATCAGTATAAGTGCTACCGCTCTTGGTGGAACAATTGGCATATTGATGGGTTTATGGGCAGGTTTTTTGGGAGGGCGTTGGGATAACGTGATCATGAGGATTGCAGATATCCTCTTTTCTTTCCCGTCGCTTCTCCTAGCTATTTTTATAATGGCAATACTTGGAGAAAACAATGCAAATATCATCATAGCAATTGGCATTGTCTACATCCCACAATTTGCACGAATTAGTAGGGGTGCTATTATTGCCCTGAAATCAAACGAATATATCAAGGCCGCCCGCTCAAATGGAGCAGATAATTCCTATATTCTTTTTAAGCATCTACTGCCAAACAGCATTGCACCGATCATCGTCCAAATATCATTATCCTTATCAGTGGCAATTTTGTTAGAATCTGCTTTAAGTTTCTTAGGATTAGGCATTCAACCTCCTGAGCCAAGTTGGGGGAACATGCTTAGCAGTGCAAGGAAGGTGATGATGCTTGCTCCCTGGACGGCTATATACCCTGGACTTGCAATTGTTACACTTGTACTTGGTTTCAATCTGCTCGGAGACGGACTGAGAGATATCCTGGACCCGAGACTGCGTAACGTAAGGTAAGAGAGGGAATAGAGTGGACCAAAAACCAATACTTGAAATACATGGACTAAGAACAGAGTTTAAGACAGACCGCGGTATAGTACACGCAGTAAATGATGTCTCTTTTTCCTTGAGAAAAGGGGAGACCCTTGGCATTGTCGGAGAGAGCGGATGTGGTAAATCCGTTACCAACTTCTCAATTCTTAAGCTTATACAATTTCCTCCCGGAAGGATTACTGATGGGGAGGTTCTGTACAAGAATGAAGATATCTTTTTGAAAAGTGATGAAGAGGTAAGGGCGATTAGGGGAAAACATATCTCTATGATCTTTCAGGACCCTCTTACTTCATTAAATCCTGTATTTAAGGTGTGGCTTCAGATAGCTGAACCCCTTATGCTTCATCACAAGCTATCGAAAAAGGTGGCAAAGCAAAAAGCAATAGAACTGCTAACAATGATAGGTATTCCTGATGCACAGCAGAGAGCTGAAGATTATCCCCATCAATTTAGTGGTGGTATGAGGCAAAGGGTCATGATAGCGATGGCTCTTTCGTGCAAACCAGATATACTCATTGCTGATGAACCGACCACGGCTCTTGATGTTACCATCCAGGCACAAATATTGGATCTTATAAAAAATCTTTCAAAAGAACATCAGACAAGCGTGATTATGATCACCCATGATTTGGGGGTAGTGGCAGAAATGTGTGATTCCATCTGTGTCATGTATGCAGGGCGAATCGTTGAAAGAGCAAGTGCGGAGAACCTTTTCTACCACCCTAAGCATCCTTACACGATAGGTCTTCTTAGTTCGATACCCCGTTTGGATGGAGATAGGAATCAAAGGCTTCACACTATTGAAGGTGCCCCGCCAGATCTTGTGAATCTTCCCAAAGGATGTCCTTTTGAACCCCGCTGTGAATTTGCACTTCCAAAATGTGCAACCACGGCACCCCCTGAGTATACAATTGATGGTGACACAGAATGGAAAGTATCCTGCTTTCTACATGAGAAGGAATAGAAGCATGGAAAACAACAAAGTATTGTTAGAAGTAAAGGATATGAAGGTGCATTTTCCCATTGAGAAGGGGATAGTGATTACGAAAACCGTTGGACACATCCGAGCCGTTGACGGGGTCTCTTTTAAAATAAGGGAAGGAGAATCCCTTGGCATGGTTGGAGAGTCTGGATGTGGGAAATCAACTACTGCTATGGCTATTGCCCAACTTCAACCTCTCACCTCAGGGAGCGTGTGGTTTGAAGGAGTTGACCTTACAACCTTGACAAAGGAAGAGTTGAGAAGGGCACGAATGAATTTCCAAATCATTTTCCAAGATCCCTTTTCTTCACTGGATCCTCGCATGACAGCCATAAATATCATAGCAGAACCTCTTAAAATATATGCAAAGAAAGGGATCATCACCTTAAGTGCTGAAGAGATTGAAAAGAAGGCACTTTCTCTTATGGAAAAGTGTGGGCTTTCTTCAAGCTTTCGAGACCGTTACCCTCATGAGTTTTCTGGAGGGCAGCGTCAAAGAATCGGGATAGCACGTGCTCTCAGTCTTGAACCGAAACTTATCCTAGCTGATGAACCCGTCTCTGCCCTCGATGTCTCCATTCAATCGCAGATACTCAATTTGCTTAAGGATCTTCAAAAGGAATTCAATCTCACATTCTTGTTTATTGCACATGATCTCGCTGTTGTGGAATATTTTTGTTCAACAATTGCTGTTATGTATTTGGGCTTTATTGTTGAAAAAACAAGTTCTGAGAATTTGTATAAGAAACCTCTTCACCCCTATACGCAAGCACTCCTATCAGCTGTCCCCCTACCGGACCCAATAAAAGCAAAAAAACGCAAGAGGATAATCCTGAAAGGGGATGTCCCTTCCCCTTCAAAAATACGGAAAGGGTGTCCTTTTGTTGAAAGATGCTCCAAGGCGATGGAAAAATGTGTATCTGAAGTTCCTCACCTCAAAGAGGTTGGAGAAGATCATTTTGTCGCTTGTTTTCTCTATGAATAGAACACCCAGGAGGTGTGTATGCTTGAAATAAGAGTATGTCCGGTTCAACTACATCTTATAAACCCCTTCACCTTGGCCCATGGCACTAGCTTAGTAAGGGAAAATGTGTTTATTGAGATGAAAATTGATGGATATACAGTGTATGGAGAAGCCCCAATTGTTCCCTACTATTTTGTCAGCAAAGAGGCCGTCATCGGTGATATCACTTCGACTCTTAAGAACTATAGTCGATCACAGATCCTGGATTTTGTTGATAGCGGTACTTCTCCCAGCTTTACCCATGCTACTTCATTGGCAGCTTTCCAGACAGCAACACTAAATCTTCGTAGTGCACTCTCAACAAAGAGTGCAGAAGAATTGCTTTCTATCAAGACACGATACAATCCGCCAAAATCTACTTTTACAATCGCTTATCATGAGGATATAGACAAGATGGTAGACATTGCCACTTCCTGTGGCTTTTCTCATCTAAAGATCAAAGCTGGAATTCCTGGGGATATTATCCGTATCAAGGCTATTCGAGCAGCCCTTCCCCATGCAAAAATCTTTGTTGATGCTAATCAAGGTTGGTCAGTTGACGAAGCCAATACAAGCTTCAAGGAGCTTGCGCATGACAATATTACCCTGATAGAGGAACCGATTAAAGGAAGTCCAAAGGAGATAGAAGAACTAGCAAGGAGTACTTCAATTCCTCTCTATCTCGATGAAAGCATTCAAAACGAGAAGGACCTGCATCTATTTTTCCAAGAGGCTCCACATCTTGCAGGAATTGTCGTAAAAAGTGCTAAGGTTGGTGGACCTTACAATGTAAAGGAAATGATCCAAACCGCACAACAGAATTCCATGCAAGTCTTTCTCTCTTCCATGATAGAAAGCAGTATCGGTATCCTCAGTGTTGTCCCCTTCACACACCTCTGTCCGTATGTTGACCTTGATGGCCCTTTATTGATTTCCAATGCCCCTTTCACAGGGCTACGATATGAAAGAGAAAGGTTATGCTATGATGAAAATGGTAGTGAAGCTAGTGATGAGGTCAAGGGGCTTTTTGATCATAGCCATCCAATTACATTGCTAGGGGGTTGAAATGGCCATTGTTATACACCGTATGAAAAAAGATGAGGCTCTTGAGAGTGCCTATATTGCTTGTCAGTCGCTCATTGGCAAAAGATATGCCTTAGTGCAGGAATCTCTTTCCAAAAGACTCATTGATGCCATGGAAATGAAGGAAATCCTTCTTGTGGCAAAAAGTGAAGAAATACTTGTCGGATTTGCTTGGATCGATCCCAAGGGAGCTTTTTCGTCAGCTCCTTATCTCCGCCTTCTTGCAGTTGAGGAGAAGTTCAGAGGTCTGAGGGTAGGATCTGTCCTGTTAGATGCATTTGAAGAAAGCACTCAGCATATTGGCCGTGATTATGTACTTCTCGTTTCAGATTTCAATGAACAGGCAATTCACTTTTATGAGAAGCATGGGTATGTAAAAAGAGGATCATTGCCAGACTTTGCCCGTGAAGGCATCACAGAACTGATCATGGTAAAGAAGAGAAACAAAGATGTCATTTGATGTAATTACCCAAGAGCTGTTGGATGATCACTCATGTACTATAGCTCATATTAGGATAGAGAAGTGGGGGACCCTCCTATTTGACAGGATATATTCAACGGGAAAACTGATCGATTCCCCTGTATTTGATATTGCTTCCCTAACCAAACTTTTCACGACTACTGCCATCCTACACCTTATCACAAAAGGTGCGTTACGGGAAAACACAACCATTAGAGAGATTTTTCCTGAATATCCCTCCCAATTTCATCACATCACTGTTTCCAGCTTATTGACTCATACTTCAGGAATACTTGCCTGGTATCCATTTTATACCCAAAGAGAAACACCGTTTGAAATGATTCTTCAGGAAATTGGGGAGAACCATCCCTTAGTAGCAGGTATGATCTATTCAGATATTAATTTTATGATATGTGGGAAAATCATAGAACATATCAGTTCGCTTTCTCTGGAACAAGCAATGCAGAACCTTGTGTTCAATCCTCTTTCCTTAGAGCAGACAACCTATCATCCAGATACAAACAGAACGATTCCTACAGAGTTTGGCAATAGGATTGAGCAAAAAATGGTAGAAGAGAGAAACCTCCATTTTGATGGTTTCAGGCCAACTGATAAGGCCATGTTGGGAGAATGTAACGATGGAAATGCCTATTACTACTTTAACGGGGTTGCAGGGCATGCAGGGATTTTCTCTACTGCAGAGGATATTGCTAGGCTTCTCTCCCTGTATGTAGATGGACATACCCCAGCTTACATCTCTTCATACCTCATAGCCAAGGCAACAACTGATCAAGGGATGGGTAGGGGCTATGGGTTTCAGATGGGGGAGAATTATCCTCATTCTGGAGTAGGGCACACAGGGTTTACAGGAACGTATGCGTACCTTAACCCAAAACTAGGATATACAATTTCACTTCTCACCAATAGGCTCAATGTACCTCAGCCTCGTGCCATTCAATCCTATAGAAACGCCATTGTGAATGAAGCCATCTCACTGTATTCAATATAGATTCATGGCAGCGATGGGTATATGAGGGGTTCTGCATTGCTGTTTTCCGATACCTATCAGGACAGAATCTTAAAACTTGTATATACTGACGGTTCATATTCTCTGTAGTATCCTAAATCGGAGGTAATCGTGCAGTATTATCATCTGGATGTATTTTCCAAAACACCTCTATGTGGCAATGGTTTGACGGTAGTTCTTGCCCCCAGTTCTCTGAATGAAGAGTTCATGCTCAAAATAGCACAAGAGTTCAAACAGTACGAGACAGCCTTCATCTTCGCCTATGAAAATGGCGCCTACCCTGTACGCATCTTTACTATCCAGGAAGAACTGGCCTTTGCCGGGCATCCCATTTTAGGCATGGCTGCGTTGCTTCACCATCTGCATTATACCGAACAGACTACCTGTACCATTCCCCTCAGAATGGGAGAAAGGGTAGTAAACGTAGTATCTGAGGACACAGGGGATCATTTTATAGAAGTGATGGACCAAGGGCTCCCTCAATTTGTCGCTACTTTGCCTCCTGAGCAGTATAAGGAGGTCTGTACGGCTATGAACCTTCAGATCGAGGATCTCTCTGAAGGCTATCCCTTGCAAGTAGTGTCCACAGGGCTTCCCTATCTCTTGCTTCCTGTAACGTGCGACCTATCCAAGGTTTGTGTAGTCTCAAAAGAACTTGGAAAACTTATTGCCCCCTTTGGAGCAAAATTCGTATATGTCTTCAATACTCAGACACTGGAGTGCAGAACCTGGGACAACAGCGGTCTCTATGAGGATAGCGCTACAGGAAGTGCTGCAGGGCCTCTCATTGCCTATCTGGTGCATCAGGGAAAACAGAGGGCAGGGGAGATTATCTCTCTGAAGCAAGGAAAGTTTGTAGGGCGACCAAGTCATATCCAAGGACGGGTTGATACGCAAGGACATGTATGGGTATATGGGGAAGTTGCTTTTTTTGCCTCAGGAGAATGTATGATTTGATGCTTCTCTGTAGCCTTGTGGAGGGTAAGTGGATAGTTGAAGCCTAGTACTGGCTCAGGTCAAATAAAATGTTTTGGGGCAAACGTGGCAATCATCAACTATGTAAAAGCAAGTGCTATGATGTGGAGCCCCTTTGGTTCTTGAAAAAGGATATATTCTGTAACTTAAGGGTTTACTGTCTATCAAAATCAAAAAGAGCGGATTGGTCTGGCGAGAAATAGGGCTGTCTTTTCAATTCTCCCTTGCACACCTTCGCTGAAACCTTGGCCCCAAGCCTTGGCCTGGTCATACTCAGAGGAACTCCAGTATCCAAAGCCGAGTTTCTTGAACTCTCCGATATCCTTGCTAGCCAATTGCCAGAAGAGAAGGTCCAGTTCTTCACGTGAAGGTAAGTACCAATCATCATACCCATTTAGCGAAAGGTCATCACAATATTTCGCAGCATGATCTCTTTGTCCGTTGTTTGCTTGTGATGCAACTATGAGGGACGTATTGTCTTTACCCTTTCCAAGGACAGGGGAAGTATCGCCCACCAAAGAGTCAAAGGATCCCCATTGCAACGTGACTTCCGTCTTTGCTGGAGCGACTTCAAGATACCTCCAACCATCAAGATATTCACCTTTGTCAAAAAAGATCAAACCGTTGGCCGGACCCGTA
Source organism: Sphaerochaeta sp. (assembly GCA_016342655.1). Taxonomy (GTDB): domain Bacteria; phylum Spirochaetota; class Spirochaetia; order Sphaerochaetales; family Sphaerochaetaceae; genus Sphaerochaeta. The sequence goes on from JAEINL010000002.1 coordinate 18,830, forward strand.
TCTCCGACTGTGTAGGTCTTTTCTAGTGTGCTCTCTGGCAAGGAAGTACAGCTGGAAAGAAGAACAAGGAGAAGAAGCATTACAGAAAATACCCGTACCTTACAGGGAATGTGTGTCATCGGTTGTCTTCCTTATTCCTTGGGTTCATAGTTGGTGTTGATGATATTTGAGTAGATCAGATAGCCTCCACGCTCTCGTTCCTTTACAGCGAAGGTAGCAATTTCTGCTTTTTTAATCAGCGTGTTTACTTCATCCCCATGTTCAGGATAGAGAGCGATTCCAGTACTAGCAGTAGCATGTATGCTATTGCCTTGAATCTCAAAGGGTTCGGGAAATACCAAGCTGATTTTTTTCGCAACTGCTAGTACATCCCTACGATTTCTGAGCCCGTTGAGCAAGACTATGAATTTATCCCCTCCGAGGCGAGCTACCAAGTCACTCTTTCTGACTTGCGCCTTAATCCTGCCTGCGATGAGTTGCAGGAGACGATCCCCAATCTTATGTGAATAGGTTTCATTAATATCGGTAAATCGATCAATGTTGATGATAAGTATTGCACCGATATCATCAGTGTAGCGTGCTTGGGAGATGGTCAGTTTGGCCTGATTATGAAAAAAGTTTCGATTAGGAAGACCTGTAAGAATATCCTGTGTGGCAAGGAAGGAAAGTTTGTCCTCGAGCTTCTTCTGGTAGGTGATATCTTCAATGGAGCCATCGCGATACAGCAATTGTTTGTTCGCATCAAATACCGATCGGGCTATGTCTCTGACCCAGATGGTCTGACCATCATAGCGCTCAATTTCAAATATGAGTCCATGTATTGACTCATCCCTATTGATGATTTCTTCCCAATTTTTTTTTGCATCAGGATCTTTGAACAAGGAAAAATAATTTTCGGAGCGAAATACTGCCATATTTGGAGCTCGCAGAAGGCTGACCATGGTCTGGTTGATATCGAGAAAATTACCCTTGGCATCTATTCTGTACAACCCTGAAGGTACGCTGTCAAACAAAGATTTTTCCCCCACCATGTTCGAACCCATCTCATCAATATGCTGAGACGTGATCTTTTCAGTATCGTGGGAGGTCTTTATCTCTTGTAATTCCCGAATGATACTATTTGAGGCAGTTTGGGCAGAAGTGACATGCAGGGCATGAATCTGCATCTTCTCGCAATCGGTGGTGGGCTCTTCTTTTTCACTGATCAGCAATATGTATTGCAAAGAGCCGACTTCAAGCAAGATCCTTACCATATTTGCGACGGTATAAAAGTCTTCCATATCATTGGAGAGTATCGCCGCATCAAATTTCATATGTTGTACTGCCGACAATCCATCAACCATAGTATTGACACTGGTGATATTGGATATGTTGTTTGTAAGCTGTTTCACCAACTCGTTTTTCAATTCAGTTGGTTCTGTGATGATAAGGGTGTTGATGGAATCTATCATAGTGCCTCGCATATTATGAGTTGATTCATTATCCCTTCTGGTTAGGACGTATGTCAATGAAAATTGGGTATTAGGCCAAGAAACAACACAGAAAATGGTTCTTTATGTTTTTTTTACATGAGAGTAGAAAAGGGTAATTTCATCGCGTATACTGAATGCATGAGTAGACCCATTCACATAGTCCATATCCCAAGGCGTTTTGTGGTTTCGCAATGGGGAGGTTCGGAAACCTTCATTGCTGAGATATCCCAACGACTTGTCCAACGCGACCATCAGGTGAGCATTTATACATCCAAAGCGTTGTCTGCTCTGGATGAGGATACCTATAAAGGTATTCCCATACGCAGATTCTCCTATTTCTATCCCTATCTGGGACTTTCTGCACAGACGAAGACCCTGCTGGACCAGAAAGCGGGAAATCTTTTCTCCTTCTCCCTGCTCAGAGCTCTGCTGGCAAAGAAGGAGCTGGACCTTATCCATTTGCATACAGGGAAAAGAATGGGCGGAATTGGACGCTATTGTGCACGCAAGCGCCATATTCCCTATATCATTTCCCTGCATGGGGGAAATCTAGCCGTTCCTCAGGATGAAAGAAAGACCTGGGTTGAGCCTACCAAAGGAAAATTGGAGTGGGGCAAGCTCTTGGGCTACTGGGTAGGGTCAAGGAACGTGCTTGAAGATGCGTCGGCTATCATTTGTGTAGGAAAAGATGAATACGATGCGATGACCAAGAGGTATCCTGACAAGTATATCGAATACCTACCCAATGGAGTGGATATCAAGAGGTTCTCCCATGGTGATGGGAAAGCCTTTCGCTCTGAATATGGCATCCCCTCTGATAGGTTTGTCTGCCTGACCATGGCACGTTTGGATGTGCAAAAAAACCAACTTGGCCTACTCGGACAGCTTCCTGAACTCTTAGAGCAAAACCCAAAGATCCATTTGCTCTGCATTGGCCCGGTAACCAACCGCAGCTATGCAGATTCGGTGAAGAGTGAGGCGATACGTTTGGGTGTTGAGGACCACCTCACCATAGTGGAGGGCCTCTCGTATCAGGACCAAAGCTTGGTTGACGCCTATCACGGAGCATCCTGTTTTGTGTTGCCTTCTCTTCATGAGCCCTTTGGAATGGTGGTGCTGGAAGCTTGGGCGAGTGGGCTTCCTGTTGCTGTATCTCATAGGGGAGGGCTGGTAGCCTTGGTTGAAGATGCAAAAACCGGCCTATTTTTTGATCCGTCTGCACCTGTCTCAGATGCACAGAGTATTGCATCGGTGCTTGGTCGCTTGTCGCTTGATCTCCCCTTGCAGGAGGCCTTGGCAAAAGCTGGTTTGAAGACTGCCACCGACTCCTATAGTTGGGACAGTATCACCACACGACTCATTGCTATCTATCAGAGGGTGTATGAAAATACTATTCATTAATACCACAGGCGGCTATTTTGGTGGGGTGGAGCAAAATATCGCACTGTCTGCGAAGGGGCTCACCCTTGCCGGGCATACCTGCTATTTTGCCTGTAAGAATACTTCCGGGATTGACCAACGCCAATTTGATGCCTTGTTTGTCCAGTCTTGGATTTTGGGAAAGACCTCCTTGTCAGAAATCGTACAGACTATCCAGCCAGATGTGTTCTATGTCCATAAGTTTGAAAGCATTGGGGACATCCTCTCAGTGAAAGGGTCAAAGAGGGTTGTGCGTATGATCCATGACCACGATCTCTACTGCCCTAGAAGGCATAAGTACTATGCTTTTACCAGAAAAATCTGCACCCATCGGTGTGGACTCATCTGTTATGCTGATCTTGCCTTTCTTGAGCGTTCAGAAAAAGGCATTCGCTTTGTCTCAATCAGAAAAAAACTGTTGGAGATGCAAAGCAACAAGAACGTCGATGCCTTTTTGGTGGGCAGTGCCTACATGCAAAAGGAACTGGTAAGAAACGGCTTCGATCATAGGAAGATCCATGTGCTTCCACCCTGTGTGCAAAGCTATCCCCAGACGCTTCAAAGCCTTCCTTTGCAACCTTCAATTCTCTTTGTGGGACAACTGATCAAGGGGAAGGGCGTCGATATTTTGCTCGAAGCGTATGCCCTGTTGCTACAGAAAACCGGTTTTTCCATTCCTCTACATCTCATAGGACAGGGAAACGAAGAGCAGGCCTTGAAAGCTCAGGTAGAGGACGCACCCTACAAGGCCCTGGTACAGTTCCATGGATGGGTAGCACATGAGGATCTCTCCCGATTCTATGACAATTGTACGATGGTGGTGGTTCCATCCCGTTGGCCAGAACCCTTTGGCATGGTAGGTGTTGAGGCAATGCTTAGGCAACGGCCCGTTATTGGTGCAGACGTAGGGGGAATTCCTGATTGGCTCAAGGACGGTCAGAATGGATTCCTCGTTCCTCCCAATGACTCGAAGGCTCTCTGTGATGCAATGTATTCCCTTGTCTCTGATCCACAAAAGGCAAAGAGTATGGGAGAGATTGGAAAAAGCAAGGCTGAAGAATTGTTTTCCTATGAAAACTATATGCATGATTTGGAAAGCCTATTGGAGAAGAAAGTATGATAAAAATCGGTTGCCCTAGCTTTGGCACAGACTGCGGACGATCTGGAATAGGTAGTTACCTGCGCGAACTATTGGATCGTTTTGACGATGATGCCCTTGCCAAGGAGTTTTCCTTTGAACTCATAGGTCCTGAAGTTGATCGGAATCACTATTTGAAGGGGAAAAAGAATATCCTTTGGCACCAGGTTGAAGGCGTTGATGGTTCGCCCCTGCAGAACTTTTTCTGGAATCAGTTTTCCTTACCAAAACTTTGCAAGGAACGAGGATATGACCTGCTGTTTCTCCCAGCTGCCAATCGGAGACTCTGTAGAAAAGCTCCTTGTCCTACTGTAGGGACAGTCCATGATCTGGCAACCCTGCATCTGAAAAACAAATATGATTTTTCCCATGCGGTCTTCAACAGGAATTTGTTGCCCTATCTTATCAGGGGATTAGACCACATCATCACTGTCAGCCAGTTTTCCAAGAACGATATTGTCCGGTTTGCGCATGTCCCTGCCTCAAGGGTGACGGTCATACCCCTAGCAGCTGATCACAAGCGGTTCTTCCCGTCTGATAATATTGATCTACTCAAAACTTGGATGAAAGAGAAATTTGATGTCGATGGTCCCTATTTGCTGTATATCTCACGATTGGAGCATCCTGGGAAGAATCATGTGAACCTCATCAAGGCCTTTGAACTCTTTCGTGATGAGACGGACATACCCTATTATTTGGTCTTGCCTGGTCCGGACAAAGAACGTTCTGAAGAGATTCACAGCGTTGCCAACGCTTCCAAGTACGCGTCCTCAATAAAATTCCTGGGGTTTGTTGACTATGAAGATATGCCAGACCTGTATCGAGGTGCAGCCCTGTTTGTACTCCCTTCCTTTTTTGAAGGGTTTGGGCTTCCTGTTCTGGAAGCAATGGCCTGTAAGGTTCCGGTCATCACCTCCAACGCTGCATCGCTACCCGAGGTAAGTGGTTCCCTTTCCCCCCATTTTGATCCCAACGATCCTGTTGCGATGAGAGATGCAATCGTTGCAGTGCTGGGGGATGAGAAAAACAGGGAAACCTTAGCAGAAAAGGGAGTCGCCTGGGCACACAACTTCTCTTGGGATAGGACAGTACAGGAAACGTTGGAAATCTTTACACGTATAGCTAAGGAAGGAAAGAAACAATGAATTCGAAGCAACGAACCATCATCTCCATAGCAGGTCCTTTAGTGGCTCGGGACCAAGAGGTTGCACAAGCCTTGGCAGACCGATTACCTGGGTCAAGGGTCTTAGCCTGTCATGCACTGTTCCCCCACGCAAAAACGCTCTCTGACCTGCAACATCTGGGAGTGGAGGAAATAGGTGCAATACTTGAGGCTTTTCCTGAAGAACACCTTATAATCTATGGTGATAACCTGTTGTCGTTGGAGAGCATGCGAAAGCTCTCATCGCTACGAATATATGTTGATGCTGATGAACTCGACATTGCCTCTTCTGTCTTGCAAAGTTTGAAGCTTACCCAAAAAAAAGAGACCGCCCGTGAATCTACCCTTTCTGCAGAAGTGAAGAAGATCCTGCAAGCAAGTTCTGAGCATATCGATACAGAAGTCTCAACCACCCGCCACTTTGCAGATATACTCATTGGATCTGATGAAGATCCCAAGGAAGCTGTCTTGAGCATCGAACGGTATGTGGTGCGTACTGACTCTCAGAAAACTCCCAAGAAAATGACAAGTGAAGAACGCAAAAAAAGAGTTGATGAGATGTTGCACCAATATCGCCATCCCTCGAGTCAGACAAGGAAGGCAAAGATCAAGAAAAAACTGTGGACCTTCGTCATACAGGCAACGCTGTTTCTTAAGCGGCTATTGGATATCATGATCTCCTTGGTAGCCTTGTCCCTGTTGTCTCCTCTCTTTGCAATCGTCGCATTACTCATAAAGCTTACTGACGGAGGTCCTGTCATATATGTGCAGACACGCATAGGAAAACAGGGCAAACCCTTTCCTTTTCCAAAGTTCCGTTCCATGGTGATCAACGCTGACAAACTGAAAGATACCTTACTCAACCAAGCTGAACGCAAAGGCGATGTGACCTTCAAAATGAAGAAGGATCCTCGGGTCACGAAAATTGGTAGCTTTATCCGGAGGTTCAGCATCGATGAACTGCCCCAGCTCTGGTGTGTGCTCATAGGTGATATGTCCATTGTAGGCCCCAGACCTCCAGTTCCACGGGAAGTGGCCCTCTATTCCCAGGAAGACCGGCGCCGCCTTGAAGTCACCCCAGGTCTTACCGGTATCTGGCAGGTCAGCGGGAGATCAGATATTGGATTCAAGCAACAGGTTGAGCTTGATGTCCTGTACATTGAGAGCCATGGATTCCTTTTGGACCTCAAACTCATCTTGAAGACCATACCAGCAGTACTGACTGGAAAAGGAGCCTACTGATATGGGAGAGCCTCACAAGGATGATATCTTTTACCTCCTGGATATTCCTATAGCAAACGTTACAAGACAACGTGCCTTGGCAATGATATGGTCGTCTCTGGAAAAGCCCGATGTTTCGGAGATGCACTTTGTGAATGCACATTGCATCAACGTTGCAGCAAAAGATCCTTCATACCTCTCAGTGTTGAAACAGGCTAAAGCCGTTTTTGCAGACGGCACAGGAATTCGAAAAGCTGGAGAGAAACTCAGTCATCCTATCGTGGATAACGTCAATGGTACTGATATGTTTCCCCTGATCTGCAGTGAATGCAAACGGACAAACAAAAAGCTCTATCTGCTTGGGGGAAAACCCGGGGTTGCAGAAAAGAGTGCCACATGGGCGAATGAATATGCCCAGTCTGATATTATTGCCGGTTTCCATGATGGCTTTTTTACAGAGGAACAGACAGAAGGGCTCCTGGTGCAGATCAATGCATCCAAGGCGGACCTGCTGTTGGTGGGAATGGGTGTTCCCAAACAGGAGCTTTGGCTGCATACCCACCTGTCAAAACTTACAGTTCCTGTAGTGATGGGCGTTGGAGCTCTGTTTGATTTCTATTCAGGGACCGTTTCACGCTCTCCTGTTTGGATGCGCAAGCTGGGAATCGAATGGGTCTGGCGCCTGATGATTGAACCAAGGCGGATGTGGAGACGCTACATCATCGGAAATGTTGCATTTCTAATGCGAATTGAGAAGATACGAAGAGAACAGAGAAAAGAAAGGCAGGAACTATGAAAGCTGTATTTGATTTTACCGGTTTGACCAACCTCGAAGTTCAAGACGAATCCTTTACGTATTCTGCGTGTTTTCTCCCGCTGATGGGTAAACCCTTTATTCAACATATACTTGAATATATAGAACGGCTGGGAATTCGAAAGTGGGATATATATCTTTCACGATATGCCGATGAGATGGAACAATTCATCGGTGATGGTGAACGCTGGGGGGTAGAACTCACCTATCATCTGCTTAAGAAAGGGACAGGGGTTGTGTCACGCCTGAATCATGATCTGTCGAATATGAAGTCAGAGCCATTTCTCTATTGCAATGAGCGATTTCTCCCTTTTATTATCCAAGAGGACCTCGCCCTTGAACAAAGCTTTGCCACCTCCTCAGGACAAGATACCCGATGGAAAATCTGCACACTTGCTGCTCTTGAAGCAGAACTGCCATCCAAACAAGTTGAAACACTCACCGTTATTTCAGCGAGTGACTATCTGGAAAGTGTCGAAAAAGTTCTTTCTGGGAAAGGAAAAGATCTGGTGGTATTTGGAAAGGAGCTTAGGGACGGTGTATTCACTGGTCCCGGCACAAAAATTCCTGTGAGCTGTACCCTGGTTGCTCCTGTATTCCTCGGTTCTCAAGTCCGTATTGGTGAGAGTTCAATTATCGGACCCAATGTTGAGATAGGCAATGGTTGCATTATCGGAAATAACAGTTTCATCAAAGACTCATCGATATTGGCAGGAAGCTATCTAGGTAAGAATCTTGATGTGAATGGATGCATCGTACGGCAAAACAGTATACTCAATGCACGCCTGGGTGCTGTCTATCGTGCCACAGATGAGATGCTGGCAACAGCAGTGGAAAGCTCTGAAGACTTTTCAGATGAAGTTCCCGTCTCCCTCGGCTCCCGAATCTTAGCCTTGGTATTGCTCCTGCTGACTCTTCCCATATGGTTGTTGTTGACTCTTTTTTCAAGGAATAAAATACGCCAGACAGTGGTTCCCATCCCCCAGCATATTTCTTCTGGCAAGGTAAGGACCCAAGATCTGAAAACCTTCAAGACTCGCTCTCAGACTTCGGGAAACCTATGGAAGCATCTGCTTTGGCATGTAATCCCAAACCTGTATCTGGTTGTGCTCAAACGAGCAAGGTTTTTTGGCATTCCCTTCAAGAGTCTTGAGGAGTATGAGCACCTATCACCAGATTGGCAAAAGCTCTACGTACGATCAATGCCTGGGCTCATTGCAGAGGCAGACATACTCTATGATGAGTATCCGGATGATCAGATGCTTTTTGCCTGTGAGATGTATTATCGTGTGATGGAAAGTCGTTCGTATAACGCAGCTCTGTTAGGGAAATATATCAGACGCCTGTTTACCGGAGCGTAAAGGGCTATCAGTTGCATCCATTCCATGCACCAAGAAAGGTCTCTGCTTGTTTTCTCCAGGCGTTTTCCTCTGGTTTGGGATTTCCCAACAGGACACCGAGTTTTCCATAGAGTTTTTCCCTGGGATAGAGCAAGGAGATTCTTCCTTCCTTGAGATTCTTTCCCAGATTCCTGAGAAGATTTTTTGGTGTGTGTTGCTCCGGTTCCCGAATGAAGTGGTCCCTCTCATATGCCCCTGCATGGTTCCAGACCTTTCCTGTTCTAGCCCTTTCACAATAGAGCATGACCTCTACCCAGAGCTGTGCAATTTCCTGCAGATCGGAGAGTGGGGGTTGTTCCTTGGTCAAGCTGTCAGGATGTGTCTTGAAGTGTGCGGCCTGCTCATACAATGAGAGGATACGTTGTGCTTGTGGTATCGGAAGGCCTTCAATCTGCTCGTGTAAGGTCTTGGTACGCTGATCAAGTGGTGGCGTATAGAGACGATGGGTGATCAAAAGGCTGTCTCCTAATGCCAAGGTGCACTTCTCTCTGTTTCTTCTGATGAAGTCTGGATCAGGGAGAACATGCTTTGCATATTGTATACCTGCCTGACAGTGGATGATTGCCTGTAGGAGGCCCGAGCCCCGATTAAGCAACAATCGAAGTGCTTCAATCTGTGGCAGGCTTTCTCTGAGGTAGGAAGGGGCATGCTCACTGAGTATCTGGGGGTCGCCTACAATAACCTTATGTGACTGTAGCAGATCCTGATACATCAGCTGATGAGGAAGGCCCCTGATCATGTCGATGGTCAGTGGTTTGCCGATATCCACCTCAATGCCCAGTTTTTCTTCATATTTCTTGGTAATCTCTAGGACTTTTTCGGAGATAGCTATTCGTTCTCGAACTACAACAAAGAGATCAAAATCATTGTAGGGAGCCTCTTTGCCATCCTTTTGGATACAAGCCCCTTCGCCTCGACCGTAGCCTCCAGCCAGGATGAGGGCGAGAAAAGGTTCCCCCATAGCCTGCTCTATCTCCTTACCCAAAGCATGCAGGGTAGTATCGAGAAATGTGTTGAATTGTTGAGATCCTGCACTACTGTAGATGTTCAAAGTCTGTCTCCTTTAGCTCTTTGAGAAACCCTTCTCTTCGTCCCCGAAGCTGTGCGAAACGCAGGATGGGAGCATAGAAGAATGAACGGAATTCCCTCTGTGATAGGGTATATCCCCAATCACTTTTTACTTGTCGCAGATACGGTAAGAGTGAATACCGTACAAAGGATCGTTCCCAAGGTGTCCAAGAGAAGATCTGTGCATCTGCTTTTCCCTCTCCCCTCTGGCGCTTGCGAAATTGGGAATAGGAATAATTGTGGGAGTGGTAGACCTGTGAATCCTTGCTGTATTTGATCGTCCACCCTCTTTGTCGGGCTTTCCAGGTCCAGTCGATATCCTCTGAATAGGTGAGCGTCTCTGAAAATGGGACTTCTTCCCAGCACTCCCTTCGTATGGCCGATGATGCCATTGAGAAGCAATGTTTCCAGTACTTCTGGCGCTCACCATCACCAAACGTATCGTTGGTGTCCTTTTCAAAGAGAGGCTCGCAATCGGGTCTGGGAACTTGTCGCCCGAAGACCGCCGCCACGGTAGGGTCGGCAAAACCCTTGATTAGCTCTTCTAGCCAGTGTTCGTTCAGGGGAGTACAGTCGGAATTGAGGAATACCACAAACGGAGCGTGTTGATTGGTCTGTCTCATCGCCTCATTCAACACCTTCCCTGGGATATAGGTCCCTTTGGGAACCCGGTGGATATGCTTGGTATACTGGGGGAGTAAAGCAGCGGTTCCGTCTTCTGAGTCATTGTCAAAGACATGCAGTTCATAGGGGAGATTCTGTGTACGCACAGCCTCGAGTGTCTGTGAGAGCAAGTCACATTCGTTGTGTGAGCGAATGACTATCGGAATGGGGATTCCTACATCTTGGGAGTCTGACATCGATCAATCTCCTGTTTGAAGAGGGTATAGAGATCTTCCAAGCCCTTAGGATAGGTCTCAAGTTTCACGTTACTGGAGAAAGAAGCGGTGGAGTCCTTGTCCTCAGGGGAATAGCCGTGCATTCCTGCAATGGTCCTTTCCCCCATATGGCTGGGAACGATCAGAACACCAGGATTCATCAGGAAAAAGAGTTGTCCGTAGCGTTGCCCGGGGAAATCAACACCCCATTTTTTGAGAGTCTCTGGTGACAGTATGTGCCCTTGAGGGATTTTCTCTAGAACGGCACGAATAGGAGCCTCACTTTCGCCCTTGATAAACCAGAATCGTGCCATGGTGGAGTCGTATACTGCAGCATAATCCTTCCCAAAACGCAAACCGGTATCTTCAACCAATTGCATAAGGTTGAAGTCTGTATGCACATTGGTCATACCATGGTCGGAGAAGATGAACAGGCGAACTTCCTTATAGTGTTCCTTTGCAGTCGATACCAGGGTGTTCAGTTGATTCTCATACCAGGCTATCTTATCGGTGACCTGCTGATGATTCTTTCCGTACTGGTGTAAAATTGCATCCATGGAAGCCATGTACAGGTAAGCAAAGGTGCAGTTGCGGTTTTCATCTGTGATTGCTTGTGTGAGTGAGGCCAGGTTTTCCACCTCACTTGCCTTCCAGTCTGCAAGAAAGAAATCAACTCTGTTATCCCTGGCATAGTCCATGATGGTATCAAGGCCGCTGTTGATCCCACCTTTCTGGTAGAGGTCTTTCTTTTCCGTATAATCAAAGAGGTGAAGGAGTCTGAATGGCATGTTGTAGATATTGAAGTACCCTGTGTATTGCAATCTTCTTTTGATAATGCGTCCTGCGATGTTACGAACCCGGTTCCTGCTGGAAAGGGCTTTCGGAACAAGACGCATGAGCTGGATGAAGAGTGAGCCTCTAAATGGTGAGTGCTCTGGATCATAGGCATAGAAGGAGAAGTGCCCATGGTCTCTGGGAAGCGCCCCTGTCAGTATGGTAGGATCGCACGTAGCACTATACCCAAAGATTGTCCTCAAATCCTGCTTATGAATGAGTTCTTCATCAAGAAAATGATGGGATTGAAGAATTTCCCAGCCTAAGGCGTCAATAAAGATAGCAAGGCTTACGGATTCTTTTTTCAAGGTGTACCTCTTCAATTGGTGGAGATCTTAGTTCTGACTGAATGCTGCCAAAGCCTCTTCTTGGGAATTGAATACTTCTATGATCTGATGGAGTCGCACCAATTCAAAGAGTACACGAACTGATTTTGTGATGTTGCAAATTTTCAGATCCCCGCCTTTCTTGCTCAGTGTCTTAAGGCAGGAAAGAAATACACCAAGTCCACTGCTGTCAATGAAGGTGGTGTTGTGAAGGTCAAGTAGAACATTGGTTGCATTTTCAATTTCTTTTTCAAGTTTCGCTTTGAATTCTTTTGCATTCGTAGCCGTGAGGGTAGAGAATTCCACTTCAATTACCGTGGCTTCTTCCTTTTTAGTAACAATCATGTTGCCTCCTGTGGTTGTAAGTACGTCATATGTTTAGGCATACTTATCATAAGCTAGAAATCTCGAAAAATATAGGAGCAGTATGCATTTTTCCTGGATTTGTATCCATTTGTTCCATTGCAACCAGTACTGGCTACCTGTAGTATACATGTAAGGGAACTATAATGGGAAAAATTACTGCGAACACACTGAAGCTTTGCTGCATTCTTGTGCTTTTGGGATCTGCCTGTAGTGCACAGGCTAAGGCTGAGAGTAAACTCTCTATCACAACTGCAGCCCCTCATATTCTGGTCGCTTCCTTCACCGATGATTTTGGTTCTCTTCGCCTTGCGACCGATCCTCTCAAAACAGGTGTTTCCGACTGGAGAATCAATGGAATTGCTCCTCTTGCTGTGTACCATCGAAGAGCCTCTGTTGATGAACTGCCCAAAACTGCAAAAGGGGAGTATCCAGTCATGCGAAAGTACTGGACCTATCTGGTGCTAGAAAAGAACTTGGTTACAGGGGCTTCGTACACCATCGAAGGACCCTTTGGGGAAAAAACCCTTACCTTTGCCCCCAAGAACATACAATGTGAGTCGCTCAAGGTGAATCAGGTGAGCTACCTCCCATCAAGTCCTATCCGGTATGCAAATCTTGGAGTCTATATGGGAGAAGGGGGATCCTATCTGTTCCCAAATCCTCCTTCCTATCAGGTGTTGGATGCATTGGAAGGAAATGTTGTGGCATCGGGGATAGCCCAATATCGTGGGGATGATACAGTGGTATCTGCTAAAGAGGTAAGCTCAGGGGAATACGTATATCGCCTCGACCTCAGCGAAGTCCCCAGTGGAGGTCCGTATGTAGTACTTCTCGAGGGTGCCGGCATCTCCCCTTTCTTTACCCTCTCCAACGACGGGGTGGGGGCTATCGCCTCCACCTATGCCCGTTTCTTGTATCATCAGAGGTGTGGTTTTGCCTTGGAGAAACCCTACACAGACTACGTACGGGAAGCGTGTCATACCGAGGTTGCCTTGACCAGGACGCCTTGGAGTAGAGGCGGGGGCATCGTCGTTACAGAATCGGACCCTCGCATACCCATGCAGGGTGGGTACCACGACGCAGGGGATTTTGACCGCAGGCCATTCCACACGATTATTCCCATTCTTCTCTTGGGGTACTATGAAGCCTTTCCCTCCCACTTTGTCGACGGTCAGTACGCAATCGTGGAATCTGGTAATGGGTTGCCAGATTTTCTTGATGAAGCCTTATGGGGAGTCCTGCTGTGGGAGAACCTCCAAATTCTTGACCCACAGGATGCACAGTATGGAGCGATCATGGCAGGGACTGAAACCTCAGCACATCCAGAATACGGCAAGGTAAACGCCGCCTCCGATTCCCTGGTATATGGGACGTGGGAAGTCACCTCAGAAGTGACGGCATTGGGAAGTGGTATGATGGCCCAGGCAGCAAGACTGCTCCTTGCCTTTCCCGGCTATGAAAAACGGGCTTGGGAACTCTATGGGAAGTCCCAACTGGCATATGATGCTCTTGGACGGCTGCAAGACTCCGATTATCTCCAAGAGCCGAGTGCCGCGTTGCTCTACGCCTCTTTGCAGATTGCCTTGGCCTCAGAATACTTTGAACCAGAAAATACAACAAAGCACAAGACCTTTCAAAGACAGTTCTCTATATTGGCGGACGCACTTTTGCTTAAGGATGGCTACTGGCCAGAACAGTATCGTCCGGGGAATATCACTGCCAAGATTCAGACAGCACATTTCAGCAGCTTCCTGTTGCTGGAATCCTCTTTTGATGATCCGTTGCAACACAAGCTGCAAGACCTTGTTTTCAAGCAGGCTAAAGAGGGTGGGTATATGGGTTTTGACAGCTCCTTCCCGTTCTACGCACAAGGGGCAACCAAGGCCTATGGGTGGGGAGCCGCCACTGCACAAGGGCGCTATGCCGATGTTATTGCGTTCGCGTATCGACTGGAACAGGACAAGGATAAACGTGCTCACTATCTTGGCATACTCTCACAGTTTGCAGATTATGCCCTTGGACTGAACCCTTTGGGGCAGTCCTATGTGACCTCTCTTGGCAGTGTGCAAGTCAACAGCCCCCTTCACCTCGATTCTTGGTTTGCAAGAAAGAATGAAGGCTTGGGACCGGTTCCAGGCCTATTGGTATACGGACCGAGTGCAGAGCGAAGTGGAGCTCCCTACCAAAGAGTCATTTCTGACACCCTTTATCCGGTATGGGAGGATTTGCCCCTCCAACGGCGGTGGGCTGATGGCTGGTCCTTGGTCAACAACAATGAATTCACAGTCTGGGAGACAAGCGTGTGGAATATGGCTTTGTACGGCGTTCTCTACGACCCTGCGCTCAATGGCCGTTGAGATACAGCGAGATACAGGGCTTGTTCGTATGAAAACGTCTGAAGCAGGTACGTTGTTCTGAAGAGGTGAGGGTGTAGTGGCAGATGCCCGATACTGCAACGTAGCAGCAGGTTTCTTTCAGTTGTGCCCCCAGTTTCTTATGAGCCCTAAGGCTTCTGAGGTTGCTCTGGTCTACTAGGACAAAGAGTTGTTCCCGTTTCTCCTTAGCCAGCAAATCATCCCCAAGTAGAGAGATTAGCAGGCCATATATATTCTTTCCCCGTGTATCCGGGTGGAGGTAGGTATCAAAAATATACGCTTGCTGAGGATTGCAGAGAAGCCTGTAACGGTCATCATCCTCAAGAAGATTCTCTGTGCAGCTTACCCATGCATACCCTACAACTTGGTTTGTCCTGTCCTGTACGATATATCCAATCGCTCCTTGGTCAAGCCGTTTGTTGAACAGCTGTACTCCCTGCTCCACATCACGCATGGCCCGACAGGTTGCCATTGCTAGAGTGTGGTCTTTTGAGGCCCTGTGAACACTATAGCCCTCTTGGTGATACTCCCTAGGATGGAGCTGAGGAATCTGGAGCAACTGCATGCAGCTATAGTCATACAGATAGTGAGGGGCATGAAATTTCCTAGCAAACTTTGGTTCAATCACTTTCTTTGTGGGATTCTAAGTTGAGTCAGATTTGAAAGAAAATATAAAGCATATTTAAAATAGAAGCCGGTTGCAGAAGAAAGGGCCATCCCTGTATTGTTGTAGTTACTACACCAAACAAACAGGAGAATGACCCTATATATGGACTATATCAAATTGCCTTCAAAATTGAAAGGTTTCAGCAACACCCAGACAGATCTTGTAAAAACATTGTCTGGGCGAGACTCGTACCTTATACGTGGAGACCTCAAACAAGAGGAAACCGATTGCATCTGCCCTCTTTGCGCTGGCAAAATGCATGTCCACAACACCTTTGAGGCAAATCTGAACCATCTGTGTTTCGGAAGCACTCTCAGTTGCCTGAAGTTCAGCAAACTCAGGTATTTCTGTCCGTCCTGCAGGCATACCCAGATGCAGAAAGTGCCTTTCCAGGCACTGGGACATAGGATGACCCTTCCTCTTTGGCAGTATACCAGAGACCTTTTAGCTTCTGGGATGACAAACAAAGTGGTTGGAAGCATTACGGGCCTTGGCAAGAATACCGTCAAGGACATCGACATGCAAAGACTTAAAGACAAGTACACCATCGATGGGAATAAGCTCATTCAGCCTGAAAGACAGGCAAAATACCTGGGAATAGACGAATTCAAGCTCCATGATGGGAACAAGTATGCTGTGGTAATCATAGACATGGAGACCGGGCACATCCTGTGGATTGCCCATGGGAAGAAGAAAGCGACGGTATTTGCGTTCATCGAACATGTAGGTCTGGACTGGTTGGACGGGGTCGAGGCTATTGCGTGCGACATGAATAGCGACTTCGAAGAGGCTTTTGAGACAATGTGTCCCCATATACAGGTGGTATATGACTATTTCCACATTGTGAAGTACTTCCACGACAAGGTCGCAGGCGAAGTCAGGAAGGATGAGCAGAGAAGGCTTGTTGCTGAAGGAGACATCAAGGCTGCAGAGTCCCTCAAAAAGAGCAAATACATCCTCAATTCCTCATTTGAAACCCTTCAGAGGAAGGATGAAGAAGCAAAAGGGGGTAAGCTTCATGCCAAGGGCAGCTTGCTTTTCAACAAGGAACCAGTGCCCATGAAGCCGGGATATGTTGACAGATATGAAAAGATCATAGACTTGAACAAGTTATTCTTCACCATAGACCTGATCAAGGAGAAGCTTGCAGAAGCCTATAGGGCAACAGATGAGGTTGAGATGGCCAAAATGATTGAGGAACTCATGGATATTTGCAAAATGACAAAGAATGAACACTTTCGCAAGTTCTATAGGATGTTGGACAATCACTTTGAAGGCATCATTGCCCATGCAACGTATAGAATCTCTGCTGGGAAGATTGAGGGGATAAATAATCGAATCAAAACAATTCGTAGACAGGGGTATGGATATCCTGACGATGATTATTTCTTTCTCAAGGTTTTTGATTCAAGCAGAAAAACCTATGTTAGAAATCCTGGCTCTAACAAAATCCCACAGAATTTGTGATTGAACCCAAACTTTTGTAAGGTTTGTAGGCCTGGGTTCCCTATTTCTTGAGGTGCTTTTGAATTTTCTGTATCCATTTTTTTACCGTTGCCTGGGGAGTATTCCCATATATGCGAAGCTGATATGAGCTGGTATACTCCTTGGTCCAGAGTTTCTTATACTCAAGGTATTCACCACCAAACTCTATGCGAGAATACCCTCGAAGAAGGCTGTCCTGTATAATTTCAGAGAGGATGGCATTCCCTGGTGACCATTGTGCATAGTCCCTGTCGTAGGTTCCGAACATCATGTACACAACATCCCTATCGCAAATATTCAGTTCGAAGGCGAGTAGGTGGTTGTCCCCCATGAGAAGGCAAATATCCATAAGGCCTAAGGGGATTAAGGCTCGGGCTACCCTCTGGTAGAACGTAGTGAGAAGCGAAAGGGCTTCTCCTTTCTGTGCAAGGGATTCTCCCTGCCAACTGCTGCGGTACAACTCTATGATTTCAGAAAGGAGTGGTTCTATACCGTAGGCCTCAAACTCTTCCTTGGTATGAAAGCGGAGAAACTGGTAGTCACTGTATTCCTCCTGCAGTTTACGAGTATACCGCCGGATTTTTTTCCGATGGCCTTGGGTCCTTTCAGCCAAATAGTCCTCCCACGGCAGGTTGAGGAGGAATTTTGGCTGTTCATTAAAGAGGGAACAGGAGAACTCCAGGGGAATGCTCTTCAAGTGCTTTTGCAGGTCAGATAGACCATCGTCTAATGGATCCAACTTATAGAAATCGAAATAATCAAGGGAATGGGGATAGTGAAGGTAGAGCGAATGCAAGGCCTTTGCCATGGTGGCAGAATCTTTGGCCAATACAGGGAGAATCCGTTGGGAGTTGTATTCTATGGTTCTGATCACCTTATGTTTGCCCAGTCTGCCCTGTTCCTCTACCAAGTGAAACATCCCCATGGATACCAGTACTCCTGATTGGTCAAAGAATCTGATGGGAAGAACCTCTTTATTGCTTCCGTAGAGTTCTATTCCGGTTTCTATCCACTGGAGTCTGTTGAAGGGGGAATGGTAGGGTGATGCCTCCCAAAGGGCAAGCCACTGGTTGCGAAAGCTGTCATCCAAGGGGAACTCAGCAATTCTACATTGTACTAGGGTATCTCTTGAAGCGTGCAAAGTAGTCACCTTTCCTTATTCACAGGGTGTACAAATCAGTTGGCTTTCATCATATCATGGATTACACTGTTGGTATGAATATTTTGATACTATCAAATCTCTACCCTCCACACATTCTTGGTGGATATGAGATTCTTTGTGCACAAGTCGTTGCCTATCTGAAAGATCGTGGACACCAGGTGCATGTCCTTACCAGCGACCATGGAGGCGCATCTTCAGATGCTGAGGTTACCAGAACGCTGAAAGTATATCAGGATTTCGACAAGAAGGCACCGTTCCTGCGTAGGGCCCGTGTCCGTACAGCACGAGACAATGCGAAAGAAACCAAGAAAATTCTCACGCAAAGGAAGCCTGATGTAGTGTTCGTCTGGAGTCTATTGCGTCTTACCCCTTCTTGTGCCCATGTTGCCCAACGCTTGGGATTCCCTACCGTCTATACCTTCAACGATGAGAATATCACCAGTTTTTCCTTCCATCGATTTGGCTTTTCCCCAAAACAGGCAGTTCATTGCTTGTTGGACCTGCTTTCTCCCCATATCACCCTGAGAGGGTTGGATTTTACCTATACAACCTGCATCAGTCAAATTCTCAAGAAGAATTTGCTTGCAAAGGGACTTCCTATCAAGGAAAGCACTGTCATCTACCAAGGGATCCCGATTGAACAGTTTCCCCTCAAGGATAATTCCGGGATACGGACATCACCGACAAAGATATTGTATGCTGGTCAGTTGCATCACTATAAGGGTGTGCATACCATCTTTGAGGCTCTCTCAATCCTTGAAAAGGATGCTAAGCTAGGTCCGTGTTCTCTAACGATTGTGGGAAAGGGGACGGAAGAGTATACGCAAAAACTCAAGGCTCTGGCTTCAAAGCTATCCTTGAGAGTAGAATTCAAAGGGCTGGTTCCCCATACTATGCTTCCTGCAATCTATCGGGATATGGATATATTCATTTTTCCCTCCATCTGGGAAGAGCCATTTGGGCTGACCCATCTGGAAGCTATGGCAAGTGGTTTGCCGGTAATCAGTACAGCCAATGGTGGGCAAGGGGAATTTCTCAAGGATGGTGAAAATGCACTGACATTCTCCCCTGATGACCCTAAAGATCTGGCTTTGCAGCTTGAGAGGCTACTTAGTGATGATACGCTATTCAAGGCTCTTTCTCAGAAGGGCCGATTGATAGTAGAGCAGGCTTTTACATTCGACAGGTATGTAGACGAACTGGAGGCCCTTGTGTCCAGAGCTGTGGCCTCTAGTCCTCGGTGATTATGAAGGTGGTCTCGTTGATCTCATGTATCCTCTGACGTGCAAAGGATGAAGTCATTGCATAGATAATCTGTAGCCCTCGTCCTCGGTCATTGGCTTCTTCGTTGAGTAAATCAAAGAAATCAGAGACTACAGGTTCCTTCTCTGGAGGATCCCAAGCTACTGCAGAATCACGGATCACGACCTTGATATTGCTACCGAATTGAATTTCCAAGGCAATCTTTTCAGCATCATTCTTAGGCAGCCCATGTTCTACGATATTGCTGAGGAATTCGCTGGTGACAAGTCGGGTTCTGAGCCCCTGCATGTCACTTCCTCCATGGGCAATGATAAAGGCCTCGGCTTCAGCAGCAACGGTGTCAACCTGTGCAAGCTGAGAAGCAATTTCCCTATAAAAATGTTTGGAGTTTTCTTCCTCTGGTATCGCTTGCATGGCAATGAAAGAATAATCATCATTGCGTTTTGTATACCCTTTGCTGTTGATCAGGTCATAGCAGACATGGGGGAGCATAATACAGGTATCAAGTTGTACATCTTGGTGCAACAGCGCCAAGAACTGGTCTTGTCCCAACTCCTCATGTCTGTCATTGAAACATTCGAAAACCCCGTCAGTGATCAGACAAATCACATCGTCTTTGGTGAACGGTACAGATATGGTGTCTTTTTCCTGATAGACATAGTCCTCTATCCACCCAAGGGGAATGGAGCCGGCGAAATCAAGGATTCTGGTCGACTTGGTTTTCAGGTTATGTAAAAAAAACGGAGGATGCCCTGCATTGAGGCTGGTAAGGCTCATGGTCTCAAAATCCAGAAGGCAGTAGCACATGGTCATGTAGTTGTCTTTGAAGAGGCGTTTGCTTAATGTTGCATTCAGCTGGGTAAGTATCTTTGCAGGAGACTCAGCATTCTGGTCGCTTCTGATAATCAGGTTGATAATGGACTTGACCGCTGTCATGGTAAGGGCTGCCTGTATACCATGTCCTGAGATGTCGGCGATGTAGAGGATGTACTGTGTATCGGACAGTCTTACGCAGTCGAACAGGTCCCCTCCGATTGTAGCCCAGGGGGTGTAGTTTGCTGAAAAGAGAATGCGATCATCAATGAGTAACCAAGGAGGGAGCATGTAGCTCTGTACCGACTGGGCGATTTCCAAATCATTCATGATTTCCTGATAGATAGAACTCAATTCGTCTTCTGCCTGCTTGCGTTCAATACTTTCAGAGATGGAGATGGCAAAGAGCTGCAGAAGGTCACATTCGACGGTAGACCAGATATGCTCTTCAGAGCAGTCGCTGAATCCAAGAAATCCCCAAAAGGTTTTCTTGGTAAAGATTGGGAGGGTGATAAAGGCCTTGATCCCCTCATTTTGAAGATGGGTCTTGAACACACACTCTTGCATAGTCCTGGTAACTGCTTGGAATACCTGTTTTTTCCTAAGGGCCTGTAAGATGAAAGGTATCTGGATCGAGGGTATTTCAAAACTATCTTCAGGAAAGGTCTGTCCATTTGCAAACCACTGGGTCTGTCGGATTACCTTTTGTACGACCCCTTCCTGGTCATACGCATTCTTGAAATAGTTTACACTGTCCATTGCTGTAGCTTTTCCCAAGAGTTCGAGAGTGTGGGGAAGGGCTTGGGTATAGTCAGGTGATTTCAGCAATTCCTGTGTAGCCAAGGTAATGGCATTTGAAAGGCGGTCACGTAGCTGCAGATCTTTTTCCAGCTTTATCCGATTCGTGATATCAATTGCTATTCCCCGGAATCCTATGATGGAATTGTCACCTGTGATGGGGGATATGGTAAGATTAACCATGAATGATTGTTCTCGGCTGTTCTTCATCCAGAAATCCCCGGAAATCATGGTCTCTCCCCTCTCGCAGTGATGCAAAAGTTCCAATACTTGCTTCTTAGAGGAGGAAGGAAAGAAATCGAAGATCGATTGAGGGTGGAATTCATCTGAGTCAATCTGTTTGAATATCTCCTGGGTCCTTTTGTTGAAGAAGGTCACCTTATATTCATTGTCCAATTCTATGATAAGGCCGGGGAGCATGTTTGCCATCTCCATAAACTGCTTGCTGCTCTTTTGAAGCTCTGTGTTTTGACGACAGGCTTTGCAAGCGGTCCCCAGTTTGTGGTTTATCGGACGAAGCGCCTCCAATAGGTTTGCATCAATTTCCCCCTCGCTCTTGAAAAGGACCAACAGCCCGATATCAGAGATGCTCATGACATAGAATATTCCCTTTTTCCCCCGTATGGGGTGGGTGATGATGTCATCAGAGAAATCATGGTGCAATAACTCTTGGCGCAAAGCTATGAAGGAGGGTTGTTTCTCTATATTTCGTGGAATGGAGAAGGCGTTTGACAAGGAAAAGGATGAAGCTTCTTTTCCATCAACAAGCAGAACAGCACCCATGGAACAATCAAGCTCCCCTATATAGAGGGCAAGACTTCGGCCCAACATTTTTTTGAGATCAAGGGATTCCCCGATGGGAAGGAGAATCTTATAACAAATCTGGTCGATGCTTTGTCTGTTCATATCCTACCTTTTTCGCTTCATACAGCATATATGGATCTGATCTTCGTCAAAATGAGTCCCTCAAGAGGTATGTTGGTATTTTTCAAACGAGTCAAAGACTTCTGTATCACCGATGGTCTGAGCGTGTCGCATGCAGTCACGAAAAGAATGGTATCAGAGTAGTTGGTGAGGATTTCCGAATCGACGCACTCACCGACTGAAGCCCCTTCTACTATGATGATGGAGTACAGCTGTTTCAGCTCCTGCATCAAGTCCGACATTCTGGCAGATTGCAAGAGGTCTGGAATGATGGCCTCTTCATTCTTAAGTATGATGTCAACACCTGGTAGGACTGTCGGGCTAATAATATCTTCACAGGAGGCAACCTTATAGGATAGGTATTCTCCTAAGCCTTTTTGGTAGTTTCCCAATGAATCCTTTATGCAATAGGTATGGAAGGGGGAAGGTTTCTCGGTATAGCGGATTTGAGCATCGATGACCAGTACATGTTCATCTTGACGACCAAATACCGTTGCCAAATTAATGACAGTGGTGCTTTTCCCTTCTCCTTTTGCGGCACTGGTCACAAGAATAGTAGAGCCCTGTTTGGGATATTTCAGACGTAATGGACGGGCCAGAATGCGATACAGCTCAATTTGATGGGATTCTTCCTGTTCTGTTGGAGTAAGTGATGCAGTGGTTCTTTGATAGGGGAATGCCCCGATTACCGTCATATTGAGCTTCTGCTTGGCATCAGCACTGGATTTGATTCTTGTGTCAGTGATGATGGTAATGAGGATGATGACAAACCCAAGCATGAATACCAAAAAGGCAATGATTATTGCAATCAGCTTTTTGTTGGATTCCATGGGCAACAAGGGTATGGCGGCATCATTTATGATGGAGAAATCCGACTGAGATTTCCCTGAGATTGTTATATACTGGCTGAGAATCTTTTCCAATCCACGGGTTTCCGCTTCCAAAGAGATAACATTGCCGTTGAGTGAGTTGTACGTCTGGCTGATAGTCGGCATATCAATGAAATTCGCATTGAGAGATTCGTATCGTTGTTTGTCAGCGGCGTATTGATGTTCAAGACGAATGAGTTCCAGTTCATTTTCCAATAATACAAGTTTTACTCGTTGGAGATATTCATTGGTATTTGCGTTTTCTTCCAATCCTATGTGGGGTAACGAGCGGATCTCCTCAATTTCCTGTTTTAGGAGTTCTATTTCCTCAGTCTTACTGGTTTTAGCCTTGAAAAGTTGATAGTCATAGGAAGCGGTTTCAAATTCACTGCGGCTGATCAGACCCCTGACATACGCATTTTCAGCAATGGTCAGGTTTGTCTTCAAACGTTCCAGTTCAATGGGGTCGGTCGTTTCTGATCTGAGGACTTCAATCTTGTCAGTGATCTGTCTGATCCTATTTGTAGCTTCATCAGTGGTTATTCCTGGTTGTGAGGGCTGGTTTGCTAGGGCTTCTAGGCGATCAAGTTCTGCTTGGCCCAGACTCTGGATTTCTTTTTGAACCCGAATGACACGTTGCCGATAAATCTCAATTTGTTCCTTCTCATTCTGTATGGAGAGTTCTAGTTCAGCGAGTTCAGTCGCATAGATGGTTGTCTGGGTTTTGATGTCCCTGATGTTGTGCAGGCTTATGAAATCTGAAAATCTGGTCTGTGCCTGAAGCAATTCCTTGGATGTTTCATCATACTGCTGCTGGAGCCCTTCCAACTGCTCCTTAAGTTCTTTTCCTATCCTTGTATTGTTTGTTTCAAGAAAGATATCCCTGATGGTATTGGCAATATTCTGGGCTTCTTCGCCAGTTGCTGACTTGGCCGATATAAACATGAGATTGGTGTCTTGTGCGACATATACATGTATAGATGAACCCAACTGTTCAAGGGTCCTCGCAAGGTTGAGGCGTTTTCTCAACTCTTCGAGGTTTGGTCTGGTCTTGACCATGTTGACCCTATTCCATAAGGAGGTATTGGAGGCATCAAACTTTATCAGGCCTGCACCCTGCTCGTAGGATAGTTCTGTGCCTTCACCAACACTCTGATAGATTTTGAAGGTATCTGGTACATATGAAATAATGGGCTGATAAAAGAGAACAGTAGTGGATTCGAACATCTGCGTGCCCAGCATAAGAGCACCTCCGATTCCCAAAGCACAAGCGATGACAAAGATTACCACAATCCACCAAAATTTAAGACGGAGTGTCTTGAGAACAGTTTTCAGTTCCAAGGGAAGGCGGAACTCTTCTGTATTTGTTGGATGCTCTGCGCTCATATGTCAACTCCTGGTTCTAGAATGAAGGAATTTATTCCGAAGCTTGCGTTTCATGTCCTGGTCAATGGAAAAAATCCAGAAGAGTATCAGATAGACCAATACTCCCGGTATGGTTTGTATCATCATACCCCACAGGCTGTGTACAGGGAAGACTGTCTTGAGGAGGAAGCCGATTCCAACCAGAACAATTCCAGGAAGCAAAACCGGGAGGTAGACCTTTGTAAGGTAGTGGTGGTAGGGGAAATCATACAGTTTTGAAGCCTTATGGAGGGTCAGTGCTACCCCGTTGGCAACCGTCGATATGACTGTACCCAAGGCAATCCCTGTTAATCCCATGTACCGTACGAGAATCAGACTTACACCCAAATTTATGATGATGGATAGGACGGAGATTTTGGCGGTGAACACGTGTTCTCCTGTCATTGTCAAAACATTGGAGGCGATAAGCTCGGGAATGGTTAGCAGGAAAGAGGTCATCAGAAGCAGCAGCGGCACATTGGCCTGCAGAAAGGCGGGGCCTACCCAGAATGTGAGCAATTCCTTGGAAAACACATAGATGGTAAAGGTGATCAAGGCTCCTGAGGCAGTTATGTATTTTGCAATATCAATGAGCAGGTACCGTAAGGTTTCCTCTTCTTTGTTTTCCTTTAGCTCTGAAATGAGAGGGGTAAGCACATTCACCAGTTGTTTGGAGAGCAGGAATGCGTATTCGTTTATTTTAAGGGCGATTGCATAGATACCGACAAACTCTAAGTTCAAGGTAAGCTGTACGATCAGGGTGTCGGTTTGGAAAAGCACCAAGCCTGCAACGGTGGTGATGAACGAATACATGCTGAAGGAGACCGCTTCCCTGAGAAATGATTTCTTCACTTTTCGTATGGACAGCGAAAGGCCTTTTGTCTTTTTATAGGCGAAAAAAAGGTAGAGCAGGTTTTCAGCAAGAAACGTAAGGCAGTTAACCGTCGCCAGGCCGATAACGCCCAAGTCATTTTGCAATGCCAAAAAGGCAGAACCTGCATATACTATTGAACTTAGGATTTGGATGATATTGATCAGATAGATGCGCTGTTCACCAAAGAGGACGCCTTTGAAGAGACTCATGGGTATTTGAATGAGCAGCGAACGAACTCCGAGGATAAGCAACAAGGTCACTGCAATTGGTATGAGAGGTTCTGGAATTGAAAAGAGTCTTCCATAGAAGAGGGAAAAACCAACTAGTATGAGCATTCCCCCGATAGCAAGCATGACATACACGAAGAGGACTGTGCTGAGCATGGTGTTACGAAATTCAAGATTTCCGTTGGCCCGGGTTTCTCCTGTCCACTTGACCACCCCGAGTCCAAAACCAAAATCCAGGAGAGAGAAAAACCCTATGATGGAGAAGGTAAGGGACCAAAGGCCATACAAATCCTGGCCAAGGCTTCGGATGATGAAGGGGATGAGCCAGAAGGAGATGATCATGGAGAAAAAGAACCTGAAGTAGTTGGTCAATGCATTGATGGTCGTTGTCTGTACCCTGCGATTCTCACTCATGGTATTCCTTCCTTTTCAAGGCCTTGTCACGTTTGACTTTTGTTATGAGCGCCTGTCCGAAACCTGCGGCAACCACCAGTTGGTAGAGTACCGTGGATTGCCGTAACACCCATTCAAATAAACCGATGGCAAACACAGCTGTTAAACCGACCACTAATGCCAATAGTAACCGTTGTTCTAGGCTTTTCCAAGCTAATCCATACCCAATCATGGAAAAAATGAAGGCAACAATGATCAGGATGAAATACAGCATACCCCGGTATCCCATTTCTGCGGCTGTAAGGAGGTATATATGGTGTGCAACCCCTGCTTGCGTTTCATAACGCATCACTGAAATGTGTTTGCGGTATTTTTCAGTAACTGTGAGTACCTGTGAGTATTGGTTGAGTCCAATCCCCCACGTGAAGTCGTCTGCCATCATGATAGCAGCGACTTCAAACTCATTTCTCGCTTCCTCACTCTCTTTTGGTGCATTGAGGAATCTGTCAATGACCGTATCAATGACCATGAGGCCACCTAAGGCCATGCAGATGACAAGGAAAATGGTTGTACCTTTAATCCGCATGCTTCTTGTCCGGAAATTGGATATGATGAGAGCCGCTACGATTGATCCTCCCGCTATGACAATCCCTGTACGGGAACCCGTAGCCAAAATGGCGAAGGTCATACCGAGGACAGAAAGCAAGCTCAGCAAATAGTGGAGTCTTTTGAGGCTGGCATCACTTACAAGCCAGGCCAAGAGGACACAAAGAAAAAAGAGTGCAAAGGAGGGTACGGTATTGGAATGGTCGAAAGTAGCATTAATTCTGTAGATGCCATCCAGATATTTCTGTTTGGCAGCAAAAAGGCCAAGGATAAGGCCGGTTAGTGCATATGCTGTCATCAGGGCCCGTATGGATGCGAGACTGTATTCTTCGGTGGCAAAGAAATTGGTGATGCACCAGTACATGATTCCCATTCTGAACAACTGCCAGATGGCAAACCATCCATAGGTTTGATAATCGGAGTTGTACACGTTGACTACAGCGAATATAAAAAACCCGAGTAACAGGAAGGTAAACCTAGGTTTCCATACAATCTTGCTTCCTGATCGTACGAGCATGCCCAGAATCAAGCCCGCCGCTATGATGTCTGCAAGGGTAATCTCAAACCCACGGACAGGGCCTCTGTACTGTTCCATCGATAATATATTGATGCTGAACTGCGAATTGAAAAGGAATGAGACAACCATTCCGATGAGTGCGAGGTATTTTAATCTTTTAGAAAACGCTGTGGCCCCTGCTATAAGTGGAGTACCTATGATCAGAGCCAAGCTAAAAATCATGAATTTCATACGTAGGTGATAGTACCATGATACGCTATGACAACGGAACATAAAGTGTCGGTGAAGTTGCATATTTGGAAAAATATGTCTGGCTTTACCCGATTTCCGGCCCGATACAGGTAGGGAAACTTGCAAAAGTTTCCCTACCTGTAATTTGAATCATCTGTTTTCTGCTTAGGACCCGAGAATTTCCCTCTCTTATTTTACTGCACCGGCAGTCATTCCCTTGATGAAGTACTTAGACATGAACAGGTAGAGGATGAGCATCGGCATAATGGCAATGGTCAGGCCGGTGAAGAGCAGGCTCCAGTTAGTGCTATGCTGTCCGAAGAAGGTGCTGAGTCCTACGGGCAACGTCTTTACCGAGTTTGACTGTAGGAAAACCAGAGGAAAGAAGAAGTCGTTCCAGATTGGCACCGAATTGTAGATGGTGACCAGAGCGACAGCAGGTGCCACCATTGGCATGATTATCATACGATAGATGGTAAAGTCATTGCATCCATCTATTTTGGCTGCATATTCAAGTTCAATGGGTATGGCCTTCATGAAGCCTGCAAGGATGAACACTGTTGAAGGGAGCCCCATTGCCATGAAGATCAGGATGACTGACCAACGGGAGTTGATCAGGCCTAGGGTCTTCACGAGGAGGAATAAGGGGATGATGGCTGCCTTCAGAGGTAGCATGATGCCGCTGAGAAAGAGCATGTAGACGAGAGTATTCCCACGGTACGTATATCGTGAGATACCATACGAGGCCATTGAGCCGAACAGAAGAACAAATCCCATGGCTACACTGGTAACCAGCAGGCTGTTTGTAAAGTACCCAGAGAAGCCCTTGTCAATCCAGACAGTCTTATAGGTTGAAAGGGATAAGGCCTCTGGAAGAGCAAATGGTGTGGTCAGGATGGCACGGTTGGACTTGAAGGAACTGAGAATCATATTCAGCAGGGGGTAGAGGATCAGAAGGACATAAGTGCTCATAATTGCAATTGCTAGGGTGATGAAGACTTTTCTTAGCCTTGACGCTCCTCGGTAACGCAGATCGGTTATCATAGCTGCACCTCCTTGCGCTTGGTCACAAACACGGACAAGAGGGAGGCAGCGAAGGTCAGCATATAGATGACCAACCCAATTGCAGACCCTATCCCTATCTCAGGACTCCCAGCATCGATAGAACCGAATGCGGTTCTGTAGAAGAGGGTGCCTATCGTATCGGTAGAGTAGTTTGGGGCCCCATCCAGGCCCGTCATCGTATAGATCTGCTCAAAGACATTGAGGCTTCCAATGATGGTAAGGACCATGATTATGGTGATGGCAGGGATAATCAGGGGAAAGATGATTTTCCAAAACAGTTTCCATTCGTTTACACCTTCTAGGTATGCTGCCTCCATGCACTCCTGTGGTACGTTGTCGATAGCTGCAAGAAAGACGAGGGAGGGAAAACCTACCCAACGCCAGATATTGACTATAATGATCGTGGGGGTTGCCAGGTGCTCCATACCCAGCCAAGCCCGTTGGAACGATACGAGCCCGACTAGCTTGAGAAAGTCATTTACCAGGCCCGAGGGCTTGAGGTACATGCCCCATAAAAATCCTACGGCTACAATGGAAAACAGGACCGGTATGAAAAATATGCGTTTGAAGAACTGGGCCCCGGGCAGGTTCCGACTGAGCAGATACCCAAAGAGCAGTCCAAAGGTGTTCTGTATCAAGGTGGTAGAGAGAAACCAGTACGTGTTGTTCTTCAGTGCATTAAAGAACCTCTCTTGGTAAGGAAAGGTAAAGAGGAGCCTCTTGAAGTTATCAAGCCCTACGAAATCAAGGCGAATAAGTTGTTTCCAAGAGAAGAGACTGTTGTACAGTGACATGAATAGCGGCAGGAGAATGAAGATCCCTACGACCAGAAGTCCAGGTGTTATGAAGAAAACTATCCACAGTACTTTGCTGCGTTGGATTTGATGCATGGCAGTTCCTTGGGTATGAGAAAGGGTTATGGAGTGAGGACTCCTACAGGGGCCTTGCCCCTGTAGGAACGATCATACTTCCTTATTTCTGGAAGGGTTTGTAGTAGGAGGCGATTCCATCCTGGATTTGCTTCGCTGTTTGCCTAGGAGTCAAGGTACCTGCCATAACGCCCTGTGCTGATGCCTGCCACAGCGACGATCCCGTAGGCTGCTGGTAGCGGAATCCAACGAGGAAGAGATACGGTGTGGCGTTCTTCTGCAGCTCAAGGACACGGGAGATGAATGGGTCTGCTGATGCATCAACACCAGGAACCGCTGATACCATCTTCATCTCTGTGACCATGGACTTTCCAAAATCCTTTGATGATAGGAACTTCAGGAACTTGACAGCCGCTTCCTTCTTGGAGGAGTTGGCGTTCATGGCAAAGTTCATGTCGGCATAGACGGATACATAGGCAGGATCAGAGGCCTTTTCACTGGGTACTGCGAAGATGCCGAAGTTCAGTTTGGGGTTCTGTGCCCTGAAGTATGCGGCCTCGTAGGAGCCCGCTATCAAATGAGGGGACATCTCGTTGAAGAAGTTGGAGCGCATGTCCTCATAGCCGATGCCCATGTACATGTCAGGCATATATTTGGTCAGTGACTTCATCTGCTCGATCATCCGTATGAATGCGGGATCTTCAAAGTTTTTCTTCCCTGCAATCACTGCATTGTAGAAATCAGTACCGCCGTAGAAGGCTGCACCCATTCCACCAAGCAGGGTTTCCAGACACCATCCGTCTTTGGCTCCGTTGCCTAAGGGGATATACCCGGCTTTCTTGGCAGCTTCGAAGTTCTTGATCAGGTCAGCCCAGGTCTTGGGTATTGAAAGGCCGAGTTCCTTGTAGACGTCAATGTTGTAGTACATGAAGACAGTCTGGCTTACCGCAGGGCTGCCGTAAATCTTGCCGTCTGTAGGACTGGTGGCGCCAAGCAGTGCGCTTTCAGAGTAGTTCTTCAGTTCAGGCATCCAGGCTTCCAGAGGTTCGAGAAAACCTGAGTCCGCAAAGGTGGCTAGGCCCCCATACGCACGGCCCTGGAATACATCAGGTCCGGCCCCTCCTGATAGGGATGCCGCCAGGATAGTATTGTACTCGGTGTTCTTGTGGGCGGTCTGGACAACCTTGATGTCGGGATTGGCCTGTTCGAAAAGGGCAATCTGTTTTGCGTAGAAGTCTACGTCCTCGGGTCTCCAGGTCCAGAACTCAAGGGTGGTGATGTCCTTTCCCTCTCTGGTCTGTTGTTCTGCTGCCCCTGCAGCAAAGAGCATGCTTGCTGTACAGAGAGCAACAAACAGGATCAAGAGTGCATTTTTTTTCATTGGGAGTCTCCTTTTGTTTTGTAAGCAAAGTACTTGCTTCCATACAAATTCTGCGCTAGCTACACGATATTGTCAAGAAAAATAAAAAAAAGTTTTATCAAAAAAAAATCATTAGTAAAAATTTATTTCAGAAAGTGTATAACCGTGTTATGCTGGACCTATGAGTGGTTGTTTGTATGGTATCAAGCAGTATCTTCCCAGTTTGGCAGCAAGTGAGCGTAAGATTGCAGAGTATCTGATGGCAAACCCGATGCAAGCCGTGTCCTTGGGGGTGATGCAAATCGCACAGTCAGCAGGTTCGAGTTCCTCAGCATGTATCAGGCTTGCCGAGCACTTGGGATACTCAGGATATTCTTCGTTGAGGATGGCTCTGGCTAAAGAGGTTTTTTCCTCTGAAAAAAAACCACACGAGGTTCCCCTCTCACAGATAACTGAGCAGACCACTACTAGGGAGATAGTACATCTGGTTGTCACCAGTACCAGTGAAAGTATCAAGGAAAATGAATTCAGGCTTGATACCAAGGCACTGGATTCAGTGGTGGATGCAATCATACATGCTAACCACCTGGTGATTTCCGGGGTGGGAGCCTCAGGTATAGTTGCCGCTGATTTTCAGCAGAAGCTCACCCGTCTTGGGTTGCACGCTGTCTATACAACGGACAGTGATATGCAAATTGTGGAGGCGTGTGCCCTTTCCAAGCAGGATGTACTGGTGGCCTTCTCCTATTCTGGGGAGACTACCAGTGTGTTGAAGGTGGCAAGGGAGGCGAAGAAGAGTGGTGCTGTGGTAGTGGCAGTTACCAGAATTGGGGGTAACTCACTCTCCCGCCTCGCTGATTGGACACTCTGTGTAGGTAATAGCGAATCCTTATTCAGAGAAGGGGCTACCCTCTCTCGTTTCGGACAGTTGTTGGTGGTAGACCTCATATATACCATAATTCTTGTCCGTTTCCACAGTAAGGTCAATGAACTGCTGAAGCGTTCTTGGGATGCTGTTGCGCATGTTTCAGGGTAGCACCGCCTCGATTGTAGTCGTGGAGCACTACGAGCTTAGATAGTGAAACAAGGACAGACGTCTATGCATATGACGATTTGAATACCTTAGTAGAAGAATAATAGGAGCTTTCATGCATATCATCATTCCCATCAAACAGGTACCGGAGACCAGCGATGTCCAGATGGACAAGGAGACTGGTACCATGATTCGCAGTGGATCAAAGTCGATAGTCAATCCCTTGGATTTGTACGCCCTTGAGACAGGCCTCAGGCTCAAAGCCCTGTATGGTGGCACTATCACTGTCCTTACCATGGGACCGGCAAGCGCCGTGAAGGTCCTTAAGGAGGCGATCGCCATGGGATGCGACAATGCTGTCCATCTCTCCGACCGGGCCTTTGGTGGCTCTGATACCTGGGCCACCTCCTACGCCCTCTCCAAGGCTATCGCGAAGCTGGGCATGCCAGATTTGATCATTGCAGGAGAACGTGCCACCGATGGGGATACCGGGCAAGTGGGGCCTGCTTTGGCATCATGGCTTGATATTGCCTTGATAAGCTATGTCTCCTCAGTTGAAATCATAGAAGGGAATCACCTGGTTGCAGAGCGCCTGATCGAGGAAGGGTACCAGAGGGTGCGTGCGACTTTGCCTGCCCTCATCACTGTAGTCAAGGAGATTGCCTCTCCACGGTTACCCACGCTCTCCGGTAAGAAACGAGCCATAGCGTGTACCATTCCTGTCTGGGGAGCCCAGGATATTGGCTGTGATGCATCATCCATCGGCTTGAATGGCTCTCCTACCAGGGTAGTGAAGATTGAGACTCCGAGCGTGAAAAGGCATTGTACAGTCGTGCATGCCACCGATGACGCCTCGATTACCGGGGCAGTCGACCAACTCTTCACCTTCCTTGATACCAAGGATTTGCTACCAAAGAAAGGAGTCTCCCATGCATGAAGTCTGGATTATTGCCGAGGTGCTTGAAGGGAAGGTCAAGGATGTCTCATTTGAGCTGTTGAGCCGCGGCAGGGCGCTATCTGATACGCTACATGTCCGGTTGGGTACTGTGGTTCTGGGTCATCATATAGAGCCTGCTGAATTGCAGAAATTAATCAGATATGGCTCTGATGTCGTCTACGCAGTCGAGGACAAGAGACTCGTTTCCTTTACTTGTGAACGGTATGCAAAGGTCCTAGGGCATCTGCTGACTGAGTATACTCCACAGATAGTCATAGCAGGGGCAACGACCATGGGTCGGACGCTCATGCCGTATGTTGCGGTGAAGGCCCATGCAGGCCTTACTGCTGACTGTACGGAGTTGGATATAGAGGAAGGGACGGAAAACCTCTTGCAGACCCGTCCAGCTATTGGTGGAAATATCATGGCGACGATCAAGACACCCCATCATCGCCCCCAAATGGCGACGGTTCGTCCTCGGTCAGCGCGTCCGTTGGCCCCTGATCAAAAACGAAAGGGGACTGTTGTACAGGTTGCCTTTGATCCTGCATGGGATGACAAGCGTGTTGAGGTTTTGGGTCTCCGGAAACCTGATGATGAGCAGACTTCCATCGAAGAAGCTGATGTGGTGGTATCGGGAGGAAGGGGTCTGAAAAAGCGGGATAACTTTGTTATCGTAGAAGAGCTGGCAAAACAGCTTGGTGCCCAGGTAGGGGCAAGCCGTGATGCTGTTGACCGCGGTTGGGCGAGGTATCCCCACCAAGTGGGGTTGTCTGGCAAGACAATTTCTCCCCGCCTCTATCTGGCGTTAGGCATTTCCGGTGCTGTACAGCACCTCGCAGGCATCAAGACGGCAGGGTGTATTGTGGCGATCAATTCGGATGAGGGTGCAAACCTGCTCAACATTGCTGATTTCGCCATTGTCGGTGACCTGTTTGTGATCGTTCCGGAGATAATGCGACGCCTCGGGCAAAGGAGCAAATCATGAGCACTACTTATACACGCCTTACGAAAGGGATTATCGAAGAGCTAGAGAAGATAGTTGGAGCTAGGAACCTGATCACCGATATAGAGAAGATGGAACATTATAGCCATGATGAGACCTCAGTTGAGGAATATGCCCATATGCCGGAGGTGGTGCTTACTCCTCTTGATGTAGGGCAGGTAGCTGCTATCATGAGACTTGCTACAAAGTACGTAATCCCGGTAACCCCACGCGGGGCCGGCTCGGGGCTTTCTGGAGGAGCTATCCCTTTGTTTGGAGGGATAGTACTCTCCCTTGAGAAGATGAACAGGGTGTTGGAGATCGATGAGGCCAGTCTGACCGTCACCGCCGAAGCAGGCATTGTGACCAATGAGCTCAATGAACACCTGAAAGGAAAGGGGTTGTTTTTTGCAGGCTACCCCATGAGTCTTGAGACCTGTTTTCTAGGTGGCAACATTGCAGAGAATGCAGGTGGGGGAAAAGCGGTCAAGTATGGTGTAACAGGACGATACGTCCTGGGTCTTGAGGTGGTAACACCCCAGGGGGAGATAGTTGAGCTTGGAGGCAAGGTCACCAAGGATGTCAGCGGCTATGACCTCAAGCAACTGTATATTGGATCAGAGGGTACCTTGGGGGTCATTACAAAGGCGACTATCAGGCTGTTGGGTGTGCCCAATGTTGCTTCTGATCTTTTGGTCCCCTTCAAGAGTGCACAGGATGCGATCTCAGTGGTCCCCCTGATAATGAAAGGTGGCATCGTTCCCACCAGCATTGAGTTCATGGACCGCAGTTCGATAGAGATGACCTGTTCCTACTTGAATGAAAGCCTTCCCTTGGATGGGGTGGGGGCAATGTTGCTCATTGAGATCGACGGTTCTGATGAGCAGCAGGTAGAACGTGAGCTCATTGCAGTTGGCGACCTGTGCATCCAGAGAGGGGCGATGGAGGTCTATATCGCCGAGGATGCTTCCAACAGGGAAAGGATATGGTCGGTACGAAGGAATATCGCTGAAGCAATCAAGGTGTACAGCCCTGTCCAAAGTCTTGAAGATGTGGTTGTCCCTATAGGAACTATTCCCAGAGTGCTTCCTGAACTAAAACGGCTTTCGGAGAAGTATGATGTCACCATCCCCTGCTATGGACATGCAGGCGATGGAAACCTCCATGCCACGATAGTGAAGAATCCCGAGAGCAGCATGGAAACATGGCAGGACCTTGAACCGAAGATTCTGACAGAGCTCTATGCTTTTGTAGTTGGTAAGCTTGGAGGAAAGATCAGTGGTGAGCATGGCATTGGGCTGAAGAGAAGAGTGTATCTCAAGAACCTGACACCACCAGCTGAGTACAGGCTCTTTGAGGCGGTGAAGAAAGCATTGGACCCGGCTGCGATCATGAATCCTGGGAAGATACTTTGGTAGGCTATCAGTTGTATAGTGATTCCCCAACGAAGCGAGAGTAGCACAAGCATTACCATGCTTCCATTACCGAGCGAGGGCTGGGAAAGCAAGGTGAGATACGTGAGCCCCTTGGCTCGGGAAAGGAGGCAACGCCTCCTCTTTCCAGGGCTTGCCCTGGGGTATTGATACCTTTCATTCCCAAAGTCTTTTCTGGAGATGGTCCCAAAGGGATAA
This sequence comes from Sphaerochaeta sp., assembly GCA_016342655.1. Taxonomy (GTDB): domain Bacteria; phylum Spirochaetota; class Spirochaetia; order Sphaerochaetales; family Sphaerochaetaceae; genus Sphaerochaeta. Next base: position 53,416 of record JAEINL010000002.1, read on the forward strand.
CCCAATACAGGGATTAAAGAATTGCAATAGTTTTTCAGAAAGAATTATCATGTGTGGACAAAGATGATTCCTGAGTAGTTGTATCTGTCACATTCTTGAGTTGTGAAAATATCATGGTATACTGTATCTATAGTTCTTTTTCAATTCTGATTGTTAAGGCGTGTTTTGAGGTTTTATTATTTGATACGTTGTTTGATAGAAACATGATTCAAAAAGGGGGAGCCTATGAAGAACATCCTAGTGCCGCTTGATGGAACGGAGAGAAGTCTCCAATCTGTACAGCTCGTCAAGGAACTTTTTGATCCAAAGGAGGTGAAGATAACGCTTCTCACGGTACGTGAAGATTACAAATCTCCTGAAGCCCTCTACGAGACGGAGAACGTGGTGAAGGAAACCCTTCCGATGCTGGAATCGGCTGCCAAGCAACTTGTAGGGTATAGCGTAAAGGAACATGTAGGCTTTGGCCAGGCAGGAGAGACCATACTCGAATATGCAGCGTCAAATGGTATGGATACCATCATCATATCCCGAGCGACTCATTCAGGATGGTCCATGTTTGTAGGGTCGGTGGCAGTGCACATTGTAAAATATGCAAAATGTATTGTGATCATAGTCCCAGAAAAAGAGAAGAAGTAGGACGCGATACATACATAGGGGCAATGATTCGCTGCCCCTTCCATAGGACTATACTATCTATGGTGATACCTGAAAATACGTAATGCGTGTTTCCCAATTCCATGAAAAATTGGGGGTAAGCTATAGACTGAATTTCTTGATTTTTGTACATAGAAGGCCAGTGGTCATCCAGCCGCTGGCAACCCATGCTTGAGCCGTCTTTTGCGTAGCTCCCTTTCAACCAACCTGGGGATGTCATCCCTCAGGTCCTTTGCCTTCATTCCCCAACGAAGCGAGAGTAGTGGAAGCATTACCATGTTTCCATTACCGAGCGAGTGCTGGGAAAGCAAGGTGAGATACCCCGCCCCTTGGGGCGGAAAAGGAGGCAACGCCTCCTCTTTCCAGGGCTTGCCCTGGGGTATTGATACCTTTCATTACCCCGAAAATATAGAAGAGCTTCTGCACCTCCAGGGTCAGTTCACACCATTGTCCCTTTTCAAAGGTCTTGCCCTTTGGCTTCCTCCACTTTGCAGAGAAGATCTTATCCCTCAGGTCGTTGAAAGAGTACTTGTCAAACAGGAGGTACTCGTCCATTCTCCTACGGATCCACATCTCCAGGATGGTGGTGATGTAGACAAGGAATATCTTGCTTTTGAGATGTTCCTCAAGGCTGTGCCTGGGCCTTCTCATCCTGGTCTTATAGCACTCGTAGTCCTTCTCGATATAGTCCCTATTCCTGACCAGACCAAGGACCTTCTCACAACTGAGGCCTACAGGGCCAAGGAAGCCGAAGAAGCCGCACTCCTTCATCTTGTCCCTTTGCGCCTCCTTATTGTCGGCTATACCCACGAACTTGCCTTCTGCATCATACTCAAGCTCAAAGTACTTGCCGTAGGAGTTGCCTTTCTTATAGAGGCTCCTGTCTGACTCAAGGGCCTCCTTCATTTTCACAAACTTGCGGGCATGCCGCTGCTGGTCCTCTGCCTGTTTCTGCGAATCATGAAAAAGGTAGAGTGCAAGCTCATGGCGGTTAGGACCCCTGCCCCTTCTGGAGGCAGCAATGCCAATTGGCCTTGACCAGGCATGCATGCTGATGGAAGGGTAGAAGTTTTCAGTATCAAGGATTACATCATACGCCTCCCTGATGGCTTCCTTATAATAGGGGGCTGTCAGGGGCATGCCCATGATGAACTGGAAGCCGCTGCGGAGCAGCATCACAATATTTGCCAGACTGTAGAACCCCCTGTCCATGAGCAGGATCGTCCCCTTGCGGAACTCAGCGACCTTGAGCTCCGCAAGGGTGACCTTAAGGACATTCTTGTCGGAACAGTTGCCTTGGAGGGAGCGGAAGTACAAGGGGATGCCGGTAACGGCATCACAGATCATCAGCAGGTTGACCTGGGCCATGTCATCATTCTCCTTGTTCTTGCCGAATTTCGCTGCCTCCAGCATTGCCGAGAAAGTTGAAATTGAGGTCGTAAAATTCCGATATCGTAATGTTACGACGAATCAAATTTGACAAACATGAATTTTCTGCAACCAAAGGTCATTAGTGCAGGCTTGAGGCGTTTTAACACATATCTGGATTGTCTATCGAACTTAAGAATAATTCAGAAGTAAACTAAGATGAATAAAAATCAACTTATATCTGTTTAAAAATACATAATATTAGAGATTAATCTATATGTCTCATTGGACTAGTTAGAAAGAAATACGTTGCAAAATGTTGCAATTATATACATTACAAAAAAATTGGGCTGGATTAGTGTTATTTTTCTTGACTTACATAATAGGTGTCCTTAGAATAAACAAAGTTGACTGAAAGGAAACGATGTAACTCTTAAAACAACAAAAGGAGAAGTTTATGGTTTTTTTTGAAGCTTTTTTTAATGGATTGAAATGGTTGATAGGTCAGTTGTGGGGCCCCCCAATGATGATACTTCTTATTGGTACAGGTCTTTATTTATCGATTATCACAAGATTTTTTCAGTTTAGGAAACTCGGATATATTCTTAAGAATACATTTGGAAAGATTTTCGAGAAAGAGAATAAGAGCCTAGCGGGTGTAATGACCCCCTTTCAAGCGGTCAGCACTGCTTTGGCAGGTACTGTAGGTACTGCAAACATTGCCGGAGTTGCTGCAGCTATTGCAATTGGAGGTCCGGGAGCATTGTTTTGGATGTGGGTCGTCGCATTGGTTGGAATGATGACCAAGCTGGTTGAAATCTCTCTTGCAGTACACTTTAGGGAAGTTCGTGAAGATGGTTCTGTATATGGTGGACCCATGTTCTACTTGAGTAAAGGACTCGGGAAAATTGGTAAACCTCTTGCAATCCTCCATGCAGTGGCAGTTCTTATCGGAGGCTTAGTAACAGCTGCACTGTTACAGCCGCATACAGCTGCAGCCGCACTTGAAGGAAGCCTGGGAATCAACCCGTACATCACAACTGTGGTGTTAGCTATCTTAACCGGACTGGTGATCATTGGTGGATTTCGGTCGATCGGGAAGTTCTGCGAGAAGCTCGTTCCATTCATGGCTGTATTTTATGGTCTCGGTGCTATAGTTATCATAATCATGAACTTCTCCGGAATCCCTCATGCATTCTATCTTATATTCAAATATGCATTTGCTCCGGTACCTGCAATCGGAGGTTTCGCAGGGGCTTCAATTATTATGATAGTCCAGAAAGGGATGGCACGAGGGATGTTCTCTAATGAAGCAGGGATGGGATCTGCTCCTATGGTCCATGCAACAGCGAAAACTGACCATCCAGTCAGACAGGGACTGTGGGGATCCTTTGAAGTATTTGTTGATACGATTATTCTCTGCTCACTGACAGGGCTTGCTATCCTTACAACTGGTGTATGGGATTCAGGACTGACTGGGATAAATCTTACTATTAAGGCTTTTGAAGTAGGCCTTCCTGGAAGTGTTGCATCATTTTTAGTCATGTCAGGGATTGTACTCTTTGCATTCTCTACACAGGTCGGATGGTTTGTGAATTACCAAACAGCAGCATTCTATTTGTTTGGCGAGAAAGGTGCCAAATACCTCAAATGGGTATATCTCCTTCCTGGTATAATTTTTGCAGGTCAGGGTGCTAATGCGGTATGGCTCTTTGGAGACCTTGCCTGTGGTATCATGGGAATCCCGAATCTTATTGGACTCCTATTATTAAGCAAAGTCTTCATGGAGCTTTATCAGGATTTTATCAAGAAAGAGGGTCTTGATAAAAAACACAAATTTGTAGCTAAAGGTTAGAAATTGAGGATATGAGGAAAACAATGAAAGATATTACTGATACTGAATTGATAAATATATGCAGAGATATGATCAAAGAATCAAGCATTTCCGGCACTGAGAAGCAAGTTGTCGCAGTGGTAGAAAGATGGATGAAGACCCTTGGGTTTGATGAAGTGAATATTGATAAATATGGGAGTATCATCGGAAAGATAAAAGGGACTGGAAATGGTCCGGCAGTAGTACTTGACGGTCATGTCGATACAGTGGGTATTGGAGATTCTTCCCTTTGGACACACGATCCGTTTGGTGCAGAGATTGTTGATGGTAAGATATTTGGAAGAGGCACCTCTGATATGAAAGGCGCTTTGGCTGCTATGATCTATGCAGCTTCCCGGTTCACGGAAGACAGACTTCCTGGAGACCTCTATGTGACCGGAACAGTCCATGAGGAGATGTTTGAAGGTGTTTCGCTTGATCATATCCTGGAAAGTATCCCGGTAGATTATGTGATTATAGGAGAGGCTTCTTCTCTGAATTTGAAGATTGGTCAGAGAGGGAGAGCTGAGATATGCGTGAAAACACATGGCAAGAGCTGCCACTCCTCTAATCCTCAGTTCGGTAAGAATGCAGTCTATCTGATGCTGAAGGCTCTTTCAGAGATATCAACCCTAGAGCTACCCTCAGATAAACATCTGGGTTCAGGCATTATGGAACTCACTGATATAATCTCGAAACCATATCCCGGTGCCTCAGTAGTCCCATATGAGTGTACGGTCACGTTCGATCGGAGACTCATTGAAGGGGAGACCGCTGAACAGGTAATAGCTGAAGTGAGAGGTTCGATCACTTCACTGACAGATGACGAAGTCGAAGTCTATATTTCGGCAGGTAAAGCAGAGTGTCATACCGGTCAAGAGATAACAGCAAATCGATTTTTCCCTGCCTGGTACTTTCCTGAAGATTCAGACTTTGTGAAAAAGGTTTATGAAGGACTTCAAGAAGCAGGAATTCCTGCTAAACTGCAGACATATTCATTTTGTACGAATGGATCTGCAAGTGCAGGACTCAGAGGTATTCCTACTTTAGGATTCGGCCCCTCAGTTGAGAATCAGGTACATGTGAGTGATGAGTATATTGAGATCACTCAACTAATACAGGCATCAAAGGGATACTGTGCCATTATTTCCTCTTTGATGAGATAGTTCTCACAATAGGATTTCATTCCAGCCGCCGTTAGGCGGCTGTTCTTTTCTTCCACACTTCAAGAAATTGTTTGTAAAGAGGCCGGGATAGGGCGTATTGTCCCTCAATTACCGGTTCAGCTTAAAGCTGTCACCAAAAATTTGTATGAAAACATTCCTCTGTGTATCCAAGTGTATTATTTCAATTTCCGCAGGAGAATTGGTATAATTGCCCTCCAGTATAAACGATTATTCATCCCATTCTTTGAACTTGAAAACTTTTCAGTTCTTAAATCATGATATAGATTTCAACCAAATTTTAAGAAAAATATGAACTTGTGTAGTTAGCGAGAAAGATATACAATATGTTACTTATTGAACCAGTAATAAAGACTTATCAGTTCTGTACCGATGGGAGTGAATGTGCTGGGAAAAGAAACATCCCAACAATTGGAATTGGACCAGGAAGATATGATATGGCTCATGTAGTTGATGAGAACATAGAGATTGAGAAAATTGTAACAGCTGCAAAAATATACAGTTACCTAGCAAAAGAATATTAAGAATAACTAAACATGAATAATAGGAGCGTTACAAATAAGTAATGGATGCAATAACAATTGGCCTACATATAAAGAAAATTAGATTACAACAGAAGAGAACTCAACAAGAGCTAGCCGATTTCTGTGGGTTTACAAAGAGTCATCTTTCAAAGATTGAAAGTGGAAAGGTGATGCCTTCCATTGGGGTGCTTGCAAAAATTGCAGAGGCCTTACAGAAAAAAATATCCTTTCTTCTTGATGAAGAGAATCATAAGGATATTACCTATGATTCGAAAGTTGAAATCCAGACTAAGATGATCAAGACTTCCAAAGGATACTCAATCTATCCATTTGCTTCCGCTCAAGAAGATAAGATTATGCAACCCTTTCTCTTTGAAACTCATAAGGAAGACCATAAGATTCATTCTACAATCCATGAAGGAGAGGAGTTTTTCTATATTCTTGAAGGGGAAATGATTCTGAAGATAGGCACCGAAGAGTACCATTTATGTGAAGGCGATGGATTATATTTTGATGCACGGTTAGAGCATGAAACTAGACCTCTTACTGAGACTGTCAGAGTCTTGGATATCATCTCTTAGGATTTGTAATCACACGTCCGTACAATACTAAACAAAACCAAGGCTTTCAGCTCAGGTTTGTGAATTGTTTGCCTTCTGTTCAATCGTAATCTCGGCCATAGGAATTTACAGAAATTATTGTATGTAATTGCTACAATAATCTGTAGTACTATGAGAAAATGTCGCTATTCTACAGCTTCTCCCTGCACAAAGGCATACTCATGCACCTCGGGCCGCCTCTTCCCCGTACCAACTCCGATCCCCTGATTGGGAGCACCTCTATGCCATTATTCTGCAGCACTTCATTCGACACCACGTTCCGGCAGTAGGTGATTACCTTTCCTGGCGCAATGGCCAAGGTATTGGTGCTGTCATTCCACTGCTCCCTGGCAGATGCTATGGCATCACTGCCACCGCTTCTGATGATATTCACAGCAGGGACACCCAAAGCCTTTTTCAGAGCCTGCTTGAGGGAAGGCTCTGCATGTATATCAAGAGTATCATTCTTGCCCTGTTTCATGCTGAAGACCTTCACAGCAGATCCAATGCCTGGGAACATGCAGAAGGCATCACGGTCAACCATGGTAAAGACAGTATCAAGATGCATGTATGCCCTTGTGTAGGGAATCTGGATGACAATCACAGTCTTAAGACCTTCACCACCTTCCTCGATAGGGGAGAGCATCCTTTTTGCAAAGCCCTCTATTGCCCAGACATCAGTTCTGGCACTGCTCCCGCAGATGACACACTTGTCGCTGAGCATCAGGATGTCTCCACCTTCAATACTGCTTTTTGCTGTGTAGTCCTGATGGATACGAGTAGAAGCGAACAGAGGATTATGAGTTGCAATCAGAGAAAGCAACCAGTTCTCCCTTCTTCTTGATTCTGTCTTCATCACATTGATGGAAACCCCACCTCCTACAACAGTAGCAGGGTCGCGGGTAAAGTAGAGGTTGGGAAGGGGAGGGATATAGTAAGGGAACGTATCACGAATATAATAGGAAAGGGTCTTGTGCCTTACCTTGTCATCGACTTCAGTCTTGAGCAGACCTCCAATACAGAAGGCCACTAGCTGACTGGCATCGGCAGCATGCAGGTGTTCCTGGATGATCTGCTTGAGAGAAGGGGAGAAAATCTGGGACGTATTGACAAGATAATCAACTGCAAGCTTCCGTTGCACTTCATCTTGGAATACATCTTCCAGTAGAGATTCAATATAGTAAACTGTACAACCCTGTTCTCTCAGAACAGATGCAAACATATCATGCTCACTTTGCATCTGTGCAAGAAAGGGAATATCCTCAAACAACATAGAATCAAGGTACTGCGGAGTCAAAGACTCCAGCTCTCTTCCAGGGCGATGCAACAACACTGACTTGAGGTTTCCGACTTCTGAGGTAACGCTAATGGGTGAACTCATGGTAATGACCTTTTCCTTCTGGTGATTAAACTCTGACAGTATAGTAGTACTTTGCTTTGAATAATAGGAAAGAATACACTTTATAGCAGATATGTATCATAGAGATGAGAGATGAAAGATAGCCCGTCCTATGTAGATATACTCTCTACGGTGGACGGGCTCTTTGCGTTTCTCCAGAGAAAGGTAACTCAACTCCAGGGTATCAGCTCTGCAGCACTATACCCACCGGGTCCTCCTCCGAGGACCACGAAATCAGTCTTTTTTCTCTACTTTGACAGATAGCTTTCCTGATGATCCAACAGGCACATTGGTTTTTTCTCGTAATCCCTAGGCAACACTTTTTCTAGGATGGTTCACTCTTTACAAAGAAAGCCTCTTGTGCAGGATTGTTCCTGACAGGAGGCTTTGTTCTTGACCAAGCAAGGCATAAAAAATAGGGGCCTTAGCCCCTGTATGCCTGAAGATGAAAGATAGGGCTTATTTGGCTTTCTTTTTCTCCATCTTCTCTTGCTTTTTCTCTTTAGCGGTCTTTAGAGGTTTTTTCTTCTCTGTCTTCTTTGCATCCTGCGATTTAGCCATAAGGATACCTCCATAAATTATATGAAATCGGGTGAATCATAGCCCCTATAAGAGTGAAAAGCAACCTCTGGAACTATGAAATATCAAAGCTAGTATGAACATCACCGAAAAGTATAGGATTCTAAGAGATGTCCCATCAATAGCAATCTTACAAATAGTCTGGTCCTTGATTTGTTAGCCTATTCTTTTGTCACCGTATTTGCTTTTTCCAAAATATTCCTACCTTCTTTGTATACTCTATATAATCCGGTCCAAATCGAACGGACAAGTCATTATCTTCAAGTATGGTATAACTTAGAAAGAGTGGTATCCATACCAAAGAATATAGCAATAATGTCAGACTATTGAGTATCAGGGAGATACCAAACCATGAAAGTATTTCACCCAGAGTTTGTGGATGTCTCATATACATATATATTCCCTTGTACAGCTTGGTTTCTTTACTGGGTAGTGCAGCCTCTTTCCCTGCAGCGAAAACTCCTATGAACATAAAACCCAGTGTCAATACAGTAATGACAATACCAATAATTCTGACAAGTATATCGTTCTGGCTTGCTACTTTTACCGTATAGTATTCGCCAAAGACAAAGAGTACATACCCAGCAACTGTTGCCATCTCAAAAAGCATAGCCGACATCCTAAAAATACCGCAGATCTTATACGCTTTATCTCCAATTCTCAATGATAATGTTGCCGGTTGTAAACTCATGATATACAAAAGCGAAAAGGCGATTGAGCTCAGCAATATGATTGTTATTGAGATGATTGTTATCATTCTTACCTCCAAAGAACATTTTATTTGGCGTTTTTCATACGTATTTCACCTTCGGGTTTCCTTGAAAATCCGAAGGGTATCGAGGCATGACCAGATCTTTTCCCAATTTCTTTGCCTCCATGAGGTTTCTGTCTGCATGTGCCATCAGAAGATCAGTGGTATTCCCATTTTCGGGGAACAAAGCTAAGCCAATAGATATGGACAACTTTTCCCCTGTTTTGCAGGTGTCTGTAATATCTACATTCTTAACTTCTGTTCTGAGGTCCTGTGCAATTCCATAGAGCCTAGCATAGTCTGTATCGATAATCATGATAGCAAACTCGTCTCCGCCATAGCGGCAGGCAATAGCGCTTGCTTCCAACGTGTCTACAAGAAAAGAGCTTACCCTTTGCAGAATTATATCCCCTGTTGCATGGTTGTACTGGTCATTGAATTTTTTGAAGTTGTCTACATCCATCAACATGACACCATAGGTCATACCCTTGGATTCGCCACGGTGTACCTTGTCTTCAAGGGTTCCATCAAAGTAGCGTCTATTGAGCAGGCCGGTAAGATGGTCCCTGATCGAATTCTCTTTAAACTGTTTGAGATGATATGAGCTGATATAGTTGGCAACAATACTCAACACTGAGGTAAAAAGCACAAAAAAGATAAAGCTTGCCCAGTTGTGTGCCCTGAGGGCCGGTGTAGTCGATAGTATGGAGATAAGCACTACTAGCTGTACAGAGGCCAAGATAATGGTACTTAGAATTGGAAGCAGCAAACTCGAGAGAAGCACTGTAATCGTCACATAAATAAGGGGGAAGAACTCTGTGATCCCAAGACGAGAGTCAATGTATATTGATCCCCAAGAGCCTATAAGTGAAAGCGAAACTGTGAGTATGGAAGAGAGTCGATACATATTTTTCAGAGTGCCAAAATAGGCAATACCATCAATACCTAACAGAAAGCCTATCAACAGGGAGTAGGCTTGCCTCTCATAGGTACCTGTGGGGTTTGACTGTAGTAAGAGAATTAATGCAAGTATAAGCAATACAAAGATAAAGGGCTGTAGCCATAGTAGGAGTTGGCTTCGTATGTCTTGGTTTTCTTGTAATTCCATACTCCATTATGCTATGAAGAGAGGCAAGGTGCAAGTTGCTGAACTCTGTTTAACACAAGATGGATAGGAAAGGTGTGAAAATCTCTATCCAAGGCTGCGTTAAAAATAGAATTCTCGTTTTGGTTTGGTCGTTACTATGGATGAATTGGTAGCGTTTGGCTATATTTTCCATACAATAATTTGTGAGATACTAAAAGGAAACGGGTACTTGAGGAAAAAAAGACGTTGCCCGTATATCGATATGGGCAACGTTACCTTGTAGTACCATCAAAAATAGTTCAATCTATTCGATGGGAAAAGAATCCTACGATAGAGATTTCTCATGTTTGCTGAGCTCTGAAGGACGTATTTCACCAGCTTTGGTCAGACCGATCTTGGTCAGAATAGGTCCGATGATCTCAAAGAAAATGGACGTAGCGGTGACGGTGGTGATAACCATCATCCCTATGCTTGCACCGTGTGCGCTTATTCCTGTGAACTCCTGTTTTACCACAAGGGAAAGTCCTATGGCCACACCAGCTTGGGAAAGGATTCCCATGCCAAGATATTTTCTGATATTATTTTCCATCTTTCCTAGGACAGAGCCTAGATAGGCACCCCCCATCAAACCCGAGGAACGTCCTAAGATATAGACAACCCCAAGCAAGCCTAGGGATGGGAGGGCATTCAAGTGCAGGTTAGCCCCGGCAAGGGTGAAGAAGAGCACAAACATCAGTGGCATGAACGATTCCAATTGGCTTTTCAGGGAGTGTATCACCTTGGAGCTCTGGGTATTGACGATGATGATACCAAAAATCATATTTGTAAGGATCTCTGAAAGACCCAGGAGGGTGCAAAGTCCTGCAATCATGAATACCTGAGCAAACAAGAGTATCAGTATATCCACCTTTTCGCGCAGCTTCTTAACCAACAGGCCGAACAGATAGCCCATAGTTGTTCCTATCAAGACAGAGTAGGCAACCTCCTTCAAAGGTTCAAGAAGGACAACCCATATATTCATGACCCCTCCCATCTCCGAGTGAAGCAATGATTGTGCAATGGCTGAAGCAAATCCAAAGATGATGATTCCCAACCCGTCATCAAACCCGACAACTGCATATAGGGCCTCGGTCAGCTTGCCTTTTGCCTTGTATTCCTGGATGATGGCAACCGTTCCGGCCGGTGCGCTTGCAGGGGCAACCGCACCAAACACCAGGGCAAGGGGAAGGTCCCGAGTCAAGGCGTACACTGCACCCATTACAATGATGAAAGCCAGGAATGACTCTGCAAATATTACCGTTATGATACCGGATCCCTGTCTTTTCAAGGCTGAAAGGCTCAGCTCAAGGCCTATGCTAACAGCAACAAAACTCAAGGCAATATCGGTAATGAAGGAGAGGCTACCTTGGACTGGTTCGCTGATGAAATTCACTAGAGATGGTCCAAGCAATACCCCGGCTACCATGTATCCTATCAAGGAGGGGAGTTTGATCAGTCGCATGAGCTTTCCCATGTAGAAAGCAAGCAACATCATGAGACCTGCTATAAGAAGCAGGGGAAATTGCGAAAATAGTGTCATATGGTTCTCCCTAAAAATCCAAAGATCCGAGGGTGAAGGCTAAGTCATGGACCGTTACCATAACCCCACGACTCTGATCGATATCGTTGGTTATGGTGCGGATTCTTCTCAGTACGCTGTTAACACTCTCTCTGTCGATTACCGCTATAAGGACACGGCTGAAATTTTTGCTTCGATCACTCCAAAATGCTGCAAACAAAGGCATGTGATAAAGGTATTGGTTGGCATTTTCTGTCTCTATGACTGCAACCGAACCATCAGCTTCAGAACTGACAGCCTCCAGTATCTCATCAAAATACTCTTCCTTCTGTATATACACTGTAATCTGGGACTTCAGTGTTCCAACTCCAGAGAGGTCAGGGGAGGATATGTGGGAGTTGAAAATCTCCACTATCTCTTGTGATGTAGTTGCACCCAAGATGTTTTCCCTGACTGTTTTATCCCTGACTGCCTTGGAGATGACGGCAAGCAGGCGAACGTGTTCATTTCTCATGTCAGTCGGACCGATAAGGAATATGAAGATTTGGGAAGGCTTTTCGTCCAAAGCGGTAAAATCGAAAGGTTTTGTTGTGGTTATGACGCCGATGACAAACTCCTGTAGATTATCAAAACTGCAGTGGGGGATTGCGATACCGTTGGCAAGGCCTGTTGATCGTAGCTTCTCCCGTTTGGTAAGAGCCTCCAAAATAGCCTTTTCGCCGATGGACTGTAGGGGTTTTGCCTTGGTTGCGTTATTCGCTATCAAGGCCAGTAGGGATTGCTTGTCGGTTACGTCTGCCTGAAGTGTTATACACTCAGCGTGCAGGTTGTGCCATAGATTCATAGTCATCCTCCAACAGCAGCCGGCCTACTTCGTCTGAAGTAATGGCCGCTAATATTTTTTCTTTAATTCCCTCTTTCTGAGAGAATCTTGCTAATCGTGATAAAATACGTAGGTGCATAGTTTCATTAGGGGCTAGCAGTAGGAAAAAGATATGAGTCTTCTCCCCCTGGAGATTTCCAAAGGTGAGCCCTTTCCTGCTGATACCCATAATGATAGGGGGAAACCCAGAGGGAACCTGCTTCACATCCCGTAGGTGAGGAAACGCAGTCCCTTGCCCAAAGGCCGTGGTGACCATCTCTTCCCGGGCAAGCAGTTGTCGTACAAGTTCTTGCCTGTCAGCAATCAAGTGCTGTTTCTGCAAAGGTTCTGTCAATTCCCAAAGGACTTCTTCTATCCCACCAGCTTGCAAATCCATACACATATACGGTGGTAGAATAATACGGGAAAGTTGTAACACGGTCCCGGGAACATCCATAAGCCTTGCAAATGTTTGTTCTTCTGAGAAGTTCATCTTGGAGTTCAGCCACAGGTCGATGACACTTCGTTTGAATCTCCACTGTCCGGCAACCTTCATGCAGGGGATCTCGTTGCGAGCGATCATCCTCGTTACCGTCTTGGGAACGATTTTAAGATAGTCAGCAACATCCTGAAGGGTTAAGATATCCGTATTGTCCATATTTGTCCTTTAAAGTCCATTAAAAGGTATTACAACTCCTTCAATACTTTGTCAATGGATACACAGAAAGAATATGGTGTATAGGGGATATTCACCCATACTATCTAGGGATTGGTTCTCACAACCCAAGCATCCCTTGTGATACAATAGTGATCATTATCGGTTGTCTTGCCAAACAAGGTCTCTTGTTTGGCAAGATGGATCCATTGCATGCCACACTTTTTCATTACCGCACCTGATGCAGGGTTTTCCGTTTCATGGCAGCTTGTGACGGTTTGGATGCCGAGTTCTGAAAACATATAGGTTAGGGTTGTTTGCAAGGCCTCACTCATGTAGCCATTGTTCCAATAAGATCTGTTCAGTACATACCCAAAGGAAGCCTCAGTCTCAGATACAATTCTCAGGTCGATGCACCCGATTACTTTTTCTGTCCCCTTGAGGACTATTGCATAGGTGCTTTCGTTGGATAGCAGGGATGTTATGATGGTTTTAGACATTTGGACGTTCTGGTGAGCCGGCCAGGTGAGATATTGCACTGTCTGCTCATCGCTGGCATAGGCAAAGACATCCTCTGCATCCAGTTCAGTGAAATGACGAAGATGTAGCCTTTCAGAATCCAGCGTTGGTGCCAAATGGGTATGTATTATTGTATTCATAGGCTCCTTCTCGCAATGGCTTTGCTGGGAAGATTACACCACAGGGGTATACATTGTCCATGCAAGAAACAATTGTATCCCCTCGCGTCCATCCATGGTTTTTGCCTTGTTCCCATGGTAAGCTTGTTTCACGTACATTTCGCTGGAATCGAAACAATACGAGGGTTACTACCAATGGAAAGAGAGAAAAGATTTGCAAATGGACAGATTGTATCATCACAGAGAGGAAATATCCTTACGTACTATTTCAAGACAGGGGTAGTCAAGGCTACAGGACCTGTGCTGGGTGACCAACAGATGGATGGTACGTGGGTCTTCTATAGGGAGAATGGTATGCTCTGGCAGGAAGGGCATTTTAAGGCTGGAGAAAAGCATGGCCGATGGATCAGGTATGATAAGAGCGGGCAACTTGAATATGAGGCAGAGTTCTCTTTTGGGAAAGAGGCAAGGAAACAACTCTACTGATTCGTGGTGATACTTTTAATATTTCTTGGGTGTCTTTTATGGCTCTAAATTCAGTGTTCTAACTTTATGTTGGAGGTTTTTCTTTAAATTAGGACATATTCGATTATATGTAGCATGGAGAACGTAAACTTTGTACAAAACTTTCTACGAATGCTTCATATCCTTTGCAATGAGTGTGTTTTCTAGCGTATGATATTTTTAACAATTATTTGGTAGGTTTTGATTGATACAAAAATTATTGCATACGCTAGGCATACGAAAATTATTTCCTCTTACTTTGATCAACTATATACTGATCCTTTTCTTGATTTTGCTTGGGGTTGTTCTCAGTATATTTTCCTATCAGAAAATTACACAATCCTATGAAAGTCAGGCACTGAATACTATTCGAACCTTGTCTGCAGCCCTTGATACAGAAGAGGTCCGTTCTCTTACGGGCAGGGACATTGATCAGAATTCGCCTGCCTACTTAGCCATGAAAAAGAGATTGTCACAGACCTTTTCTGCAAATGCAGCATATTTCTTTACCATATATGATGGCCTGATCTATTTCATGGTCGATTCTGAACCAATAGGCTCACCAGACCTTTCCCCTCCGGGTCAACACTATGAAGAGGCACCCCCTGAAGCTTACCGCGTATTTGCGGAGGAGCAGCCCATCATAACCAAAGCCTACACCGACCGTTGGGGTAGTTGGGTCAGTACCTTCATACTACTTCCTCAAAGTGAAGGAAGCATACCGATTGCCTTTGGCCTAGATTATAACTCGGGGATTTTCTACACTCATGCAAAGTTGATAACTCTGGTTGCTTCACTGCTCATTGTTGTGTTGCTTGTATTGTTTATGATTTCTTCTCTTGCCTTGAAGAATAACAAGTTGCTGCAGCTTGAGAAGGATAAGGCAACTGAAGCTACTTCTCTCCTCAAAACGTTTGAGATGAAAGTACGGCAAGAGAAAGTACTTTTAGAGACAACCTTGCAATCGCTTGGAGAGGCTGTCATCTCCATTGATAGTGAGGGTAGGATTGTCGTCATGAACAGGATGGCCCAGAAGCTTACGGGTTGGGATATCGCTGAAGCCTTAGGAAAGCCCCTACATGAGGTCTATACTATTGTAGAAGGCATTACCCTCAAGCCTTTTGAAAAGCCCTGGCCCTATAAGGTGCTAGAAACTGGGATTCCCCAGCAATATGACAATAGTGAAATAAAGCTGATAGGAAGGAATGGTAAGCCGATTGCCATTGAAGATATGGTATACCCCATTCTTGATGGAGAAGGAACTGTTACAGGGGCTGTCCTCATCTTTACCGATGGTACAGAAAAAAGATTGCAGAAGGCTGAACTTTTTTATTTGAGCACGCATGATGGACTTACAGGATTACTGAACCGCCAGTCTTTTTATGCAAAAATGCAAGAAATGGATGTTCTCAAACACTATCCTATGGTTCTTATGCTTTTTGATGTAAATGGTCTGAAACTGATAAACGAAGCATATGGACATACTACAGGGGACTCTCTTCTCAATGAGATAGCTATCATCCTGCAACGGCCATGGTACAAGGGACAGATGGTAGGTAGGGTTGATGGTGATGAGTTCGCACTATTTTTCCCAAACGCTACTGAAGAGATAGTACTGAAAGTTTCTCAAGAAATCCAGGAGGCTTTGTCAGAACAGGCTTTCTCCGGGTATGCCCTCACCATCTCCCATGGGTACGCAAAAAAAGAGTATGCCCAGACTCCCCTTAGCGAACTGCAAAAAAAGGCCGAGGATGATCTTTTCCGCAACAAGGTTGTAGAGAATCAGAGTGCTCACCAGAAAATGGTTGATCTTCTCTTGCAGTCCCTATTCAAGAAAAGCCCCAGGGAGATGGAACATAGCAAACGAGTTGGCATATTGGCACAGCGCTTTGGCAGACACCTCGGGCTCCCACCAGAAGAGGTCGAAGCTCTGCATACCTTAGGGGTATTCCATGACATCGGCAAGATTGCCCTGGCTACTAGAATCCTGAATAAGAAGAGTAAATTGGATGCTGATGATTGGAGAGAGATCAAGCGCCATCCTGAGATAGGATTTAACATTCTCAGTTCTGTTAACCAGTATGTACCCATAGCAGAGCAGGTACTTTGCCACCATGAACGTTGGGATGGTAAGGGCTATCCCAACCAGATTTCCGGGGACTTGATCCCTTTGTACTCACGGATACTTGCCCTGTGTGACACCTTCGATGCAATGACAAACTTCAGGGCATATAGGGCAGGGGTTTCTGTTGAAAATGCACTGGAAGAGATTAAGCGCTGTAGCAATACTCAGTTTGATCCGATCCTTGCTGGTCGGTTTATCGAGATGTACGGCAAGAGTCCTGAAATGGAAGGGGTGTAAAACACTACAGGCTTCCCCAGCAGATAAGAAAGGTATGAGCACTAGGCTTTTCTTGTATCCCTTGGGTTCGAATGCATAGAAAGAGCATGAGACTGTATTCCAGCGTGTCCGATGTGCTTGGTCTTAGTGCTTTTCCACCTTTCTCCTTCTTGTATTGGGGATGAAAGGATTGACCCCTCGTAATAAGGTGTAATGCATAGGTTCCTCCGTATTTTTGGGGCATCTAAGCACCATATAATTCTTCAAAACAGAAATATACTATGCTATGATAGTCATATTGGCACAGGGTTTTTTTGTTCTATGCTTTTCTGTTCTCTTGATTTGCAGGTCGATAAAATACTACTTCTGAGGGTAGAAAAGTATGTGTGAAAGGGGGTTCTAGTCTCAATCCCAAACGCTTTACCTTAGGTACCGATAAAAAAAAAGTATTTTGATGTATTTCAAAATGGATTAGTAAAAGGGGAGTAAGAAATGAAAAGAACTATCAGAATCGTTAGTATCGTAACAAGTTTTCTTTTGGTGGGAAGCATACTCTTTGCTGCTGGAGCTCAAGAGAAAGCCCCGAAAGAAGTATCGACTGTAATGGAAGAGAAAGTGTCCATGTATGCCAGCATCACGGCCATCGAACCTCTTCTTGCAGCTTTCCAGGAAGATACCGGAGTTCTGGCTGAAAATACCCGTCTCTCTACATCCAATTTTGCAACAACTGTGCTCACAGAGTTCCAGGCAGGTAAACTTGCTGCTGATATTTTGCAAGCCCCTCTTCCCGTGTTGGAAATTCTGAAATCGTATGGGGTTATCGAGGATTATTTCTCACCGGCAGCCCAATCCTATCCTGAATGGGCCAGAAACAATGCAGGCATCTATCAGTTTGGTATTGAATATGTTGCCCTGATCTATAATACAGAGCTTGTCAAACCTTCTGATGTGCCCAAGCGTTATGAAGATCTAACCCTTCCAAAGTGGAAGAATAAGATTGTCATGGCTAACCCAGGCAACCATGCAACCACCATTTCTTGGTTGGTGGGTTTGAAGGAAAATAACATATTTGGTTCTGATGCAAAATGGATGGATTTTCTCAAGGGCCTAGCAGCAAACAATCCCATGTTTGTAGCCTCATTCGGACCAACACCAGCCCCCATCGAAAGTGGTGAGAAACTTATTGGTATCTCGATGCCCAAATATATCATCACCAAAGCACCGGCACCACTGGCATGGGCCCAGGTCGAGCAGCCTCTGCTTGGTTCCCCAAGAGCAATTGCCATCACCGCCAATGCACCTCATCCTAATGCTGCTGCAGCATTCATGGAGTAT
The DNA here is from genome assembly GCA_016342655.1 of Sphaerochaeta sp. Lineage (GTDB taxonomy): Bacteria > Spirochaetota > Spirochaetia > Sphaerochaetales > Sphaerochaetaceae > Sphaerochaeta. Next base: position 71,327 of record JAEINL010000002.1, read on the forward strand.
TGGCTTTCCGACAAGGCGATGTCCCTGCTTGCAGACAAGGTAGGTGAATATGTACTTACTCCTGGAGTTTTCCCTCCTATCGATGGTATCGACAAGGCAAAGGTAATTCCTATTCGTGACCTCTCAGACGAAGAAATCATGAAATGGGGTGCTGAATTCGAGAAGATCTTTGCTCTGTAATAAAATACACATACTAGGGGACGTTTCTCATGGAAATTCAAATTCGAAGGCTTAAAAAGTATTATTATTCAGAGGGAAAGACCATCAAGGCTCTTGATGACGTGAATCTGACGATTCCAGCCAATAAGATTTTTACCCTTCTTGGACCAAGCGGTTGTGGAAAGACCACACTTCTTAGAAGTATCGTTGGGCTGGAGACCCCTGACGAAGGGGAGATAACCATCGGCGATACGGTTGTGTGGTCAAGTGAAAAGAACATTTTCATGCCAACCGAGAAGAGGGGTCTTGGAATGGTTTTCCAGACCTATGCCATTTGGCCCCACATGAATGTATTCAACAACGTAGCCTATCCTTTACAGAATCAGGGCATGCCAAAAGCTGAGATTGAGGAAAGGGTGCGCGAGACCTTGAGTTTTGTTCAGTTGGAAGGATTTGAGAAACGTCCTTCGACCAAATTGTCCGGTGGGCAGCAGCAGCGGGTGGCCCTTGCCAGGGCCCTCGTTGCCCAACCCAAAGTAATTCTTTTCGACGAACCTCTATCAAACTTGGATGCGAAGCTCCGTGAGGAAACAAGGAAGGAACTTCGTTCGTTCCTAACCAAATTGGAAATTACTGCAGTCTATGTCACCCACGACAGGATAGAGGCACTCTCCCTCTCAGATTCCATCGGAGTGATGCGTGCTGGGAAGATTGTAGAAATTGGTGCACCAAAGAAAATTTACTTCAACTCAGAGCATCAGTTTGTTGCAGACTTCATCGGCAGGTCAAACCTTATTCCTGCAAAGGTGAAACAACAACAGGATGCCTATACCAGAGTTGAGACATCCTTGGGTGAGTTCATTTGCAAGGAGAGAGAGTATCCTGTGGGAAGTGACCTCATTCTCTGTATCAGACCGGAATTCATTGACTTTGAGATCGTGGGCGAAAAGGAGCAAATGAATACCCTCACAGGTGTCATGGAGACCATGGTATTTGTTGGGGAGGTGTATGAAAGTGAGATTAGGGTAGACGATGTGCTGTTTATGGCAAAAGTAGACCCTGAGACAACGCTTGAAGTGGGAGATCCTGTAACTTTCTCCGTAAAACCGGAACACTGTCTTCTGGTTTCTGAATAGGGGATGGTGAAATGGTAAAACGCCAATCCAAACTGACCTACCTGCTTATTGTGATTCTCGCCCTGCTAACCCTCAGCCCGGTGGTTATGCTGGTTATGGGGAGCTTCTCCAAAGGGTTGAATACCTTTGGGGACTTCACTGTCTCAAAATATGTCTCTGTCTATACTGATCCTTCGTTTTATTCTGTATTGGGTAATACCCTGATATTTGTACTGTTCTCTGCACTGTTCTCCACCATCCTAGCCCTGTTTCTCGCATACCTTAACAATCGGACCAACATTCCTGGGAAATTTATGTTCAGAGTAATCTCAGTCGTCCCTATGATGATACCGCACGTACTCTTTGCAGTAAGCTGGGCACTGTTGTTAAATCCCTCGAATGGTATACTCAATCTGGTATTGATGAATATATTCAGGTTGGAGAACGCACCCTTCAACATCTATTCCATCAGGGGGATGATCATGGTTGAAGGCCTTTTGGACCTTCCTATCGCGTATCTGATCATCGCACCTGCGATGGCATCCTTCGATATCTCCCTTGAAGAGTCTTCAAGAGTCTTTGGTGCTGGCAACATGAAGACGCTTTTTCGCATCACCTTGCCGGTGTTGCGTCCAGCCATCCTGGCTTCCTTTATCCTCTGTGTTGTCAGGGCCCTGGCTTCCTTTGCTGTCCCTTCAGTTCTGGGTATGCCTGGAAGGACCTATGTACTTGCGACCTACATCTATCGTACGGTCACCACCGGTTTTATTGCTGACTATGGAAAAGCTGCTGCGGTTGGTATGAGTATCCTGGTATTTTCCATCTCGCTGATATATGTCTATCGGTATCTGACCCGCTTTAGTGAGAAGTATGTTACTGTCTCCAGCCGCGGCTTCAAGCCCGTGGTCATCGAGCTAAAGAAAGCAAGAATACCCATGTTTGTAATCCTTCTCATCTTTTCCTTTGTCCTGATATTGCTTCCTATCTTGGTATTGCTCTATACCTCGTTTGTTCCGTATTCCATGGTACCCAGCATGAAGGCTTTTGCTTCAATGAACCTAAACCATTGGAAGAGTGTGCTTAACGATGCCAGCTCCTTGACATCCTTGAAGAACAGCTTGTTCCTCTGTATTGTTGGCGCATCCTTGGGGACGTTGCTCTCTATCTTCATTTCCTATGTGATTGTGAAGGTAAAGTCCAAAGCTTCTGGTATTCTGGAATCCTTAAGTTTTCTGTCCTTCTCTTTCCCTGGTATTGTAATCGGTATTGGGTTCATGTGGTTTTTTGTACGGACTCCTCTCTATGCGACCATCTGGGCTCTGCTCATCGGGTATATCGCTACCTACCTTCCCTATGGCATACGCCCAATGACCAGCGCTTTTATCCAGATTCATAGTCATCTTGAGGAATCATCCACGGTTTGTGGAGCATCCTTTCTTACTACCATACGACGTATAGTCATTCCGTTACTGATCCCAGGCATTGTTTCTGGTTGGATACTGATGGCGACCATGTTCTTTAGGGAACTTTCACTCTCTGTTGTACTCTCAAGACCAGGGACTGAGACCATGGCAGTACAGATTCTCAAGTTCTCTAATGATGGCCTTTGGGGCAGACTCTCGGCCTTGGGTATCATCATGATCGGAATTTCGGTTCTCCTGGTTGTCACTGCAAACTTGGTAGGGAATCACTTCAAGCCTGAAAATACGTAAGTATCGAATTTCTCTGGTACAAAGATAGGCCTTGCATCTCTCTATAGGGACGCGAGGTCTTTTTGTTACTGTTTTTATAACCATATACCAGTAAAGCAAATAAAAATACAATACTTGCACAGATACCAAGCACTCTTTTCTTGTGTTGTCCAAGAGGTGGTGGTACACTGAGGTATCACACAAGAAGATAGATTGAAATACAATTCAATCTGATGTAAGGAGGAAACGATGAGAAAACGTGGTCTAAAACTAATTGTTCTGGGTATGATGGTTCTCTTTCTTTCGGTTGGCATGCTCTTTGCCCAACCCCTGCCGGAAACCCAGAATCTGACCATCCTAGCTACGACTGACATTCATAGCAACGTTTGGGGATTTAGTTATGAGAATGACAAGGAGACTACCAAAGATGGACTGGCAAGGATAGCTACCTACATTGCAGAGGTCCGCTCACAAGAGCCTTATGTTGTTCTGGTTGACAACGGTGATGCCCTGCAGGGTAACATCATGACAGATGATATCTACAACAAGCAGGATGGTCTCCATCCTGTGATCAGGGCCATGAACCTATTGCAGTATGATTCCCTTACCTTAGGAAACCATGAGTTTAACTTTGGGGAAAAACTTATCAAGAGAGTCCAAGGCCTTGCAGACTTCCCCGTCCTTGCTGCTAATATGGCACGAGTCGATGGGACGATGGCAGCCTTACCGTACACCATTATTGAGCGTGGTGACCTAAAGATTGGTATCATCGGCCTAACAAACCCCAATGCCCCCCGTTGGGATGGGGAAAAGACTGATCCCTTCGTATTTGCCGCTGTGGGTCCCGCCTGTAGGAGGGTAGTGGACATCATCAAGGACAAAGTTGACATCCTCATTGCCGTATCCCATGTGGGTATCTATCCCGAGTATGATGAAGAGGGTGGAAGTGATGGTGCAAACGCGATTCTCGAACTATGTCCGGAAATTGATGTTATCATCCTAGGACATGCCCATAATACCTATAAGAACATTCATGGCGATACTGTTGTGGGTGGGGCTAGAAACTTTGGTAAGGAAGTAATCCGCATTGACCTTGGCATCGATAGTGACAAGCGTATTATCTCTCGCAAGGTTGACGTGATTACCATGGATAAATACGAGCCAAGTGATCTGATTCGCAAGGACGCCTTCATCATGGAAGCACACAAGAAGACCCGTGACTTCATTTCAGGAGGAGCCCCTTCAGCCGATGGCAAGAGCAGTGGTGGTATTTTCGGTACCGCTTCTGTCAATTTCCAACCTATGAACGAGATTATGGGAATCCCAGAAGGCAAGCTTCGCGACACTGCTGTCATGGACCTCATCAACTCGGTCCAGTTGGCCAACTCGGGTGCTGATGTCTCTGCAGCCGCACTATTCTCTGATACCAGTGATATCCTTGCCGGTCCCATCAACTACGGAACCATCTTTGGCATTTACAAGTTTGACAACACCCTCTACAAGGTTGAGGTCACCGGTGCAGAGTTGAAGGCGTACATGGAGTGGTCAGCTTCCTGTTACAACGAGTGGAAACCTGGTGACATTTCGATTAGTTTCAACCCCGAGAAACCTGGGTATCTCTACGATATGTTTGCAGGAGTTGACTATCAGATTGACCTGTCCAAGCCTGTAGGAAAGAGAATTGTGAACGTAAAGTTCAAGGGCAAGCCTCTTTCTGATACTCAGAGGCTTACCTTGGCAGTCAACAATTACCGGTATTCCTCAGCTCTCAAGACACAGAAGATTGTTGCAGCAACCAAGATGTGGGAATCACCCAACTCGATTCGTGATATGCTTGTTGCACATATCAAGGAGCAGGGAAACCTATATCCAAAGGTTGACAACAACTGGAAGATTGTCGGTGTTGACCTCTCATCTCCCTATCGTCAGCAGGTCATCAAGATGGTTAATGATGGCAAGCTGGAGAAACCCTATGCCAAATCATTGAATATCAATGATCTGAAAGCGGCTGGAGTAATCTGAGTAGAATAAAGAATGATCATGAAAAACGCCCTTGGGATATCCCAAGGGCGTTCTGACTAGTAATTAACCTGAACACTGGACAGTTTCGATTGCACAAGGATTGCTAGAAGGAATCGTCCATTTGGTATTGGAATACACCGCATTGCAGTATGAACAGATCCTGGAAAGGCAACAGGCAAAAGCTCAGTAGACTCTGCAAGGTAATTTCTACTATAAAGACGAATGGATTATCACCTAATGAGTTGAAATCTTTGCAAACGTGAAAAGACCCACCTATGAACAGCGGGCCTTGAATTGTACCACTTAAGAATCAATGCTATCATCAGTATCTAGCTTCTTCCGTTTCTTCACACTCTCAGTAAGCAAGAACTCAATCTGGCCATTGATGGACCTGAAGTCATCGTCGGCCCAAGCTGCAAGCTCTTTCCACAACGAAGATGAGAGACGGAGTAATACCTGTTTCTTGTCTTTTTCTTTACTTGCCATATCTCATCTTTCTCATTCTACATAAACCCTTAATACAAGCTCCCGCTGTTTACTATTGGTTGCACATCACGGTTACCACACAACACCACTAACAGGTTGCTGACCATGGCAGCCTTTCTTTCTTCATCAAGTTCAACTACAGAGTTCTCACTCAGCTGCTTCAGGGCCATCTCGACCATGCCCACTGCACCCTCAACTATCATCTGTCGTGCAGCAATAATAGCAGAAGCCTGCTGACGCTGTAACATTGCTGCAGCAATCTCAGGAGCATAGGAAAGATGGGTGATCCTAGCCTCTAGGATTTCCAAGCCAGCTATCTCAACCTTACTCATCAATTCGTGTTTCAAATCATCAGCAACTTCTTTACTGCTTCCCCGTAAGGATTTCTCACCTTCTTCATCAGAAGCATCATAGGGAAAGAGCCTTACTACGTTACGCAAGGCAGAGTCGCTCTGAATGGAAAGGTACTCGGCAAAGTTATCCACATTAAAGACAGCTTTAGCGGTATCGACTACCTTCCAGATGACCACAACCCCGATGATGATGGGATTTCCTAGGGCATCGTTAACCTTTTGTCTTTCGTTGTTCAGCGTCATAGCTTTCAGGGAAATCTTCTTGTTAGTTAGACCTAAGCTTGTCATATTTATAGCCATCGCTTGCTCAATGCTTTTTGAGGCTGGTTTTTGCTCGGTACGTTCACTCTTCGCTACAGGATTGACTGCACTTACAAACGGGTTCACAAAGAAGAATCCAGGGTGCTTGATAGATCCGTAGTATTTGCCAAAGAGGGTAAGTACCAAGGCTTCATTAGGTTTGATGACCTTAAGACCAGCATAGAGGATGGGGCCAATAACAAACCCATACAAGCCAGTGGCTATGAGGATCGAGAGTTTTAAAATAATTGGCAAAGCAGCAATTAACCCTAGCACAAAGCCTGCTACTGTGAGCAAAATAAGTAGTGTATTGGCTATAAGAAAGAGCATCCCATTAGTAGGGTTGAGCAATACCTTCTCCTGTCCGTAATCAGGGGGAACCATAGTTTGCGAGCTGTTCATCACAAAGCCTCCATTGGGGGGATAAAAAACTTTATGATATCAATATGATATCAATAAGATAATATTGCTAATCTACCTTTCTGTCAAGCAAAGACTACCACTACTGTGAAAATGCTGTACAAACAAGGCCCTGTGGTGTATAAAAACCCATAATGCATAACAATTGGAAAAATTAGGTAACGAGGTTCAAATCTCCAATGATAGGGCACTCAAAGTGAGCGAATAGCTCTATGAGTTTCTTGCTGTAGTTGGCTGCTTCCCAGATATTGTTCTTCTTCCTTATCTTCACGCCTCTAGCCTCCCAGAGGATGTCATCCGGCGTCTTGCCCTGTATCTTGGGGCAGGCAGACCTGAAGGCCTCCTCGATTTGAGCTGTGATGAGGATGATGAAGGCTAGCCCCTGGCCCATATAGTAGTCGGAGAAACACAGGGCCTTGAACTCATCCCTGTTCTTTACAAGGTCATAATAACTTTCGATGCCCCAGCGTTTCTTGTAGAGGCAGAAGACCTCCTGTGCCGTATCCTTGGGAAGGGAGGTCTTGAGGATGAGGACCCCGAAGGAGCCCTTCAGTGCCTCAAGCCGCTGTGGCGTGTAAGCCTTGGATGTCCCGATCCTCTTCTTGAAGGCCTCCTCTTCCTCTGCAGACCTGTTCATGTCCTTGTAGAGGATGACCCTGGACCCGTTCTCCCCTGCAGTTTCAGCCTCCCAGAAGAAGATGGGATGCATCTTCTTCTGGGTGCGGTAGATGAAGCTCCTCTTGTAGTCAAGGTTGTCCTTGACGGCCTTGTATTCGAGGAGGTTCTCCGAGAGGGGGATGATGTACTGGTTGCCGCCCCTGGTGAACAGCAACAGGTTCTCGAGGGAATAGAAGCCCCTGTCGGCGATGATCAGCTTCCCTGTGAATGCAAAGGAAGCCAACAGGTCCTTCACGCTGGTCTTGTCGAGCATCCCCCCCGGATACAGCCTTGAGAGCACCGGACGGCGGGTCTCGATGTCGTAGGCCATGAGGAGATCGGTCTGCATCTCCCCGGTCGTCCTGTACTTGTTGCCGTACTGGGCCAAGTCGTTCTCATGGGAATAGGATTCGATGCAGTGCCCGTCTATGGCTATCCTGTGTGACTTGTCCAGCAGATGCTGCTGGTAGCGCAAAGGCCGCTCCTCCCGCCTTCCTAGCGCATCGAGAAGCCCCGAAAGGCTTGCATAGCTCATCGACATGGATGGGTACCTGACAGAAAGGCTGCTCTGGGCGAAGAGGACGCTGATGTTCTTCAGGCCCGTGTACCCGTTGACCATGTACAGCAGGGCCAGAGCATATATCCTGGTGGCGTCCAAGGGGTTGAAGAACACCTTCAGCTGTGCAAGCACCCCCTTCGATGCCTCATAGGCGATGGCGTACTGGCCATACTCGACGACGGTGAGCTTCTCAGCGGTGCAGAAGTTGTCGTTCGGGATGAAGCCGACCCCCTCCTTGATGCTGCCGACGAGAGTGCCCATCCTGAGGCGCCACTTGCCGTCCTCACCCTTCTGGTTGCTGCAGGTATATACGTAGTACCCACCCCTGATCGCCTTCACCATCGTACCTTTCGGCTTGAGGTCCCTGATGCCTTTGGGAACGGAATAAGTGCCCATGACCACCCTCCTGATTAATTACCTACCGTTAACCTAACTATAGCATGGGACAAGGGGAGTTGGCAAGCAAAATTGCTGGCCAAAAAGAGGCTTTACAAGAGAGGAAAAGGAAATATTGAAGAGAAGAAACCAAAAAAAACGGGATTTTACACCCGATTTTGAGAGGAAAGAGGAATATTTGATTAGGAACCACCGGGGGAGTAGGTTTTTAGAGACTTTCGTTACCTAATTTTTTCATAAGTTATGATTGAAGAATACCTGATTCACATAAGCATATGAGTCGGTGAGTTGGGTCTCCCAATTTTCACTACCCGTATGCCAAAACTCCGTCACAAACCTACGCACTCCAATATCCCAGCAGGCTTCCAAGAGGAGTGGAAAGTCTACATGACCGGTTCCATAGGGGATTTCCCTGAATTTCCCTGGGACAGTCTCCTTGATGTGGGCAGCTATGATATGGCCTTTGCCACTCAGCAAATCTTCTTTTGCCGCTTGGTTGTTGCCTCCAGCTGCATTCACCATATTGCCAAGATCTGGATATATCTGAAGGTAGGGGGAATTGACAAGGGAAACATACTCCATGGCTTTGGAGACACTGTTCATAAAAGGTGTCTCCATAGTTTCAAAGCCCAAGAGGATTCCCTGTTCAGCTGCTAAGAGCGTACACAGGCTTAGATTCTCAAGAAACAAAGCCTTAGTTTTCTCTGTGGATACTTCGTAATAGACATCATAACCAGCGAGCTGGATGATGGGTATTCCCATATAGAGTGCAAAATCAATCGCCCGTTTGCAGATATCCAGGGATCTCTCTCTTGTCGTTGCATCGAGGCTTCCCAAAGGGTATTTTCGATGGGCTGACAGGCAGATCGAACCCAAGGGAAAGGAAGTGTCCTGAACCTCGTTTCTGAACGATAGCAATTGTCCAGGTGAATAGGTGAGACGCTTGAGCCTGTAATCAGTCTCATCAATGCTGAGTTCAAGAAAATCATAGCCAACACTCTTCGCCTTAAGAAGTTTTTCCCCTAAGGAAAGGGTGTCCGGCATTGATTTTTCATATAGTCCTAGTTTGTACATGTTAGTCATAGACATAATACAGTGTTGCTTCTCCAATGTGACGGCTTGATGCGAGTATCATATCATACCCATCACCTTGGGCAACAGTCACATTACTCGGACCAGTTCCCAAATCGAGTGTATACTCAAAATAGTCTTGTGTTTCCTTATCATATTGGACAAGGAAGAGTTCGAGGGCATGGCGTCTATAGCCAAAGATCATGGTAGGGATACCTCGAAGGTTTCCAGCCCAAATGGCATGGATAAAGTTCATCTTTCTCCTGCATGTGTAGACTTCAGTATACTTCTGGTCCTTTCCCTTGTATATCTTGAGTATCGAACCATGGAAGCCTTCGATGACGGCCATCTCATCAATTCCATCACCATCCATATCTATCATGCAGGCATCACTGGTCTCCTGTCCCATCAGGTGAGAAATAAGCCACTGCCCACCGATTGCTCTTGGTGGTTCTATCTGGTAGATCCCACTTTCACAGGTGACAAGGGAGGAGGGTACGCCATCATCGAGATATATGCGTGAATACCCATGATTCTTCACTAGCCCATCGAGGATGACTGATACTGTAATCTTTTCACTCATATCATCAGGAAGAGACGCCACATAGACTTTGCCTGGGTCTGACCAATCTTCCTTGTCCTTCTTTGATGTGGCGAGTGTGCTTGCGATAAGATATCGTTGATGAGGGGTGTCTAGTACATCGAAGCGGTGGATGAAGGGAAGACGTATGACGGTGCGTATCTCCCATTGTCCTGTAGCCTTTTCATAATGGGCATGGACGATAACACTATTCTCCGATTGGAAGGTCGGAAAAAAGTGTTGGACTGCAAGGAAATCGCCCTCAGTGTTTTCCAGAGGGACAATGCACATTGTCCCTCCCGGCTCTTCCCACACGACCTTTCTTGCAAGGGTTTCTGCATCATACATGTAGCATGGGCCGTGGCCTTCCGATGCATAAAAAAGCTGTAAACGTCCTGCCACCTTGAAAGCGGCCACTGCGTAACAACGATCCATCTTGTCGAGTGTCTTTTTCTCTATAGTCATTATGAGTTCCTTTCTGCTGTTATAAGAACGAAGGGTAGGGCAGGTTTGTCTCTACGGTAAAACAATCGTCGAAACCTCTGGGATAGTGGTACTCTCTCTTGTCCTTATCGTCAGGATAGACAAATTTACCCCCGACTTGCCATATATACGGCTTGAACTGGTATTGCAAACGATCTTTTTTCATATCGAACAGCACTGTTATCTCCTTAGGATCAGCTTGGAAATTTGCCCAGATGTCATGATGGAAGGGTATAACCACCTGTGTGTTGAGGGCTTCTGCCATCCGAAGGATGTCACAGGAGGTCATCTTGTCGGTAATACCGCGGGGATTTTCTCCGTAGGAGCCAAGAGCAACGTCAACGGTATGCTCGTTGCCATGTTTGGCATACATGTTGGAATAGTGTGAATCTCCGCTATGGTAGAGGTTGCCACCAGGGGCCTTTACAAGGTAGTTCACCGCACGGTAATCCATATCATCTGGAAGTCTGCCTCGTATATCTCCATCAGGAGGGGAGGTTATCAAGGCTGTACGGTCAAAGGACTCCAGCGCAACAAGCTCCACATCTTTGAGCTTGACAACATCCCCAGGTTTCACCGCTATGCAACGGGATGCGGGAACTCCCCAGCTTGTCCACATATCAATACATGCCTGTGGTCCGATGAAAGGTACCGATTCGTCACAATTCTTTAGTATGGCAGCGGCAACACTTGCATCGATATGGTCGTTATGCATGTGCGTTGAGATAATAGCATCAACTTGCTTGATGGCAAAGGGATCAAGAACAAATACGCTTGTTCGGAGATTCGGCTGTAACGATGTATTCCCTGCCATTCTGGCCATCTGGTGCTGAGGCCCGATGAACCTGTTCTTTTTGGTCCTCTTTCCTGAACCGACCCAGAAATCAATACAAAGGTTTGCATTTCCTTCTGATTTGACCCAAATGCCTGTGCAACCCAGCCACCACATGGCAAAGGTGCCGGGTTTGACCTGTTCTTGTTCAATCTCTTCATTCAGCCATGTGCCCCACTCGGGAAATGTGTTGAGGATCCAAGATTCTCGTGTTATGTCATCAACTTTGCTCATATAGAACTCCTTCGGTATATCTTTGTGTCATCCTTTGACAGCACCTGCGGTGAGGCCCATTATCAAGGACTTTGCAGCTCCAAACGTAAAAATAAAGGCAGGCACTGCAATGATGGTTGCTATTGCAGTTATTTTACCCCACTCCGTACCGGTATCGGTAAGGAACAGGGAGACAGCTACGGGAAGTGTCCTGGTAAACCTGTCGGTCAGCACCAATGAGAGAATAAACTCATTCCATGCCATCCTGAAGGTGAAGATGCCTGCAACAGAGAGGCCAGGTCCTATGAGAGGAAGCACAATCTTTGTGAATGTAGAGAAGTCAGAGCACCCATCTATGATTGCTGATTCTTCCAGCTCATAGGGGAGGTCCATGATAAAGGTCCGTATCACCCAGATGTTGAAGGGAATGTTTATGGCGGTATAGACAAGAATGAGTGCCAACCTTCCATTCACACCTGAACCGAATGAGTTGAATAGGACAAACACCGGGACTGCAAGGATTGCCTCTGGAATCATCCGCAGAAGTAAAACACCCACAATCATGGTCTTTTTTCCCCCGAATCTCCATCGGGCAAGCGGATATGCCGCCAAGGCCCCGATACCTACACTGAGACCTGTAGAGGTTACAGCAACTATCACGCTGTTGGTGAAAAAGCGCAAGAAGTTGGATTCGAAGAACACAGCCTTGTAGTTGATAAAAGTCGGGACAAAAAACCATACTGGAGGGAGGGAAAAAGCATCAACTGGAAGTTTCAGGGATGTTGAGATCATCTCATAGATGGGGAATAGGATTACCACTGTGGCCAGGGTGATGAGAATATATTTTAGAGCTAGGCTCAAATGGTTTCGTGTTTGAAGTTTCATATCTATTTCCCCTCCTTCCTTATTGAACGCACAATAAGAAATAGTGCGAAAAAGATAATTAAAAAGAGCAGCAACACTGAGACTGCTGATGCCAGCCCAAGACGCTGACTGGTGAATGCCGTCTTGTACATGTGCAACGAGAGCACTTCTGTTGAGACGCCAGGTCCACCTCCGGTCATGTTGTAGATGACTACAAGTGACCTGAAAGAGTCTATCAAGCGTAGTATTGCGGTAAGTGCCAGAACAGAGGCAATGTAGGGGAGCTTAATGTGTACAAGGCTCTGCCAATAGTTTGCCCCATCGACGCGTGAAGCTTCCATGATATCTTTGGGGACCCCTTGCAGTCCTGCTAGTACCAAAAGGAAGACAAAGGGGAACCACTGCCATACATCGGCGATTATTACTGAAGTGAGGGCAATCTCTGGATCAGAGAGCCACCCCACAGGGGCTATCCCAAGCAACGAGAGAAAGAAATTTATCTTACCGTACGTGGGGTGGTACATGAAGCGCCACATAATACCAACGACAACCGGTGCTACCATGATCGGAAGCACGAAGAGTGTTCTGAAAAGCCTCATTCCAGCAAAATTTCCTTCAAGGAGCAGTGCAAAGATTGTGCCGAGAAGTAGTTCTATACTCACTACACTCAAGCTAAAGGTAATCGTCACCCGTACACTTGATAAAAAGTTTTCACTGGTAAAAAGTTCTGCATAGTTTCTCAGTCCAATAAATGTTGGCTTTTGTGCCATGCTTCTCAACGACCATTCGAAAAAACTCAGTCGTAGGGTATTGAAGATTGGCACTAGCATGACTACCAACAAAATGATGGCAGCCGGCGCTAAGAAAAAATAGGCATTGGTTTTTCTTCCGGGGATGGTGTTCTTCCTCATGGTATCTCCAAAACCAGTAGGCGAATACGTTCTGTATTCGCCTACCAATGAGTGTGCTGTTACTTAGTATATCCTGAACGGATCATGACCTTTCTGATAGGTTCTACGACATCCTGCATGGCTTGCTCTGGTGTCTTGACCCCTGTAAGGCCCTGGTTTATGGCGATCCCGAGAAGGTTGTTGATTTCACCCCATTCTGGAATGATAGGTCTCCAGTCTGCATTCGCATGTTCCAACTGTTCTGCAAGGACTGCAAATTCTGGATACTTCTCATAGAGGGAGGTATCTTTTACCGTAGACATTCTGAAGGGAGCTCCACCGGCCAATACAATCCTTTTCTCTACTTCAGGGAGAGTGAGGTACTGCATCAACAGGAAGGCTGCTTCAGGGTTATTGGCATTCGAAGGGATGCCAAGACCAAATCCACCGGTTTCAGAAAGACTGGTCTTTGCCTTTGGATGAGGGGCGAAGGCAATCTTGTCATAGACTTTTGATTGTTTGGGATCCTTCACAGGACCGGCGAATACGCTTGCATCAAGATACATTGCAGCATCACCTTGTAAGAATGCGGCAAACTCTTCATCTTGGGTGAAGCCTTCCATTCCAGGAGGGCCGTACTTGATCATGGTCTTCATGAACTCGATGGTCTCAATGGCTTCCTTGCTGGTAAAGGCAGGTTCCCAGTTCTCATCAAATACTGTTGCACCAAAGGGTGATGCATGAAGAAGCCAACCATGGGTCGCATGGTGGCCACTAGCGGCTCTCATCGTCAGCCCGTATACGCTAGGTACATTTTCCGCAAAGAACTTTGCTGCGCTTTCGATTTCCGCATATGTTGTAGGGACTTTGATGTTGTACTTGTCAAACAGGTCTTTGCGATAGACAAGAAAACTTGTTTCTGCTCCAAATGGCAAACCAAACAGCTGAGCCCCAGGGCCATTCTTATAAATATTCTTGCCACCTGCAATACCAGTGACCTCTACATAGGCAGGTACTAGATCATCAAAGTCATAATCAGGTGCCGCAAGCCTGGGATTGTCAAAGTAGGGTTCCAAAGGACGAATGAGATTGGACATTGCGTACTCTGATTTCCACATGACAACCATAGTTATCAAGTCATAGTCACCTTTGGGCTTGCTCATCTGGAGAATCTGTGCATCATGCATATTCATGTACTGCATTCTGTCAGATTCTACTTTGATACCGGTCTTTGCCGTGAAATCATCCAGAACACCAGATTCAACCATTGCATTGTAGTGGACATGATTTGGGTAGTTGAAGACGACAGTTGAGCCTGAAAATTGTTTCCAGTCAAACTCATCACTCATCGAAGCTGATGGCTTGGCTACCTCTTGTGCTCCAGCGGCAAAGAGCATTGTTCCCATGAGCAATACACTGACCACTAAAATACTCACTCTCTTTTTGTTCATTTCTCTATCCTCCGTTTTGTCATTATAGGTATATGACACTAGTATCGTATCATGACATGGTGGAGAAGACAAGAAAAAAAAGATTATAATGCATTATTTGTTTTATTTAAGGTGTAAAATAGTTTCTATATGTTCTTTTCTTTCCTTTAGGCAATAAGTACCTCAATCCCAGCCCTTTCAAGGCCTGCCTTAAACTCAGGGGGGCATTTGTCATCCGTAATGACGATATCGATCGATTCAAGAGGTGCTGAGATGAAATTAGAGATGTACCCCATCTTGGTAGAGTCAGCCAACACGATCACTTTCCCATGGGTGTTTTGGATCATTGCCTGGTTGATGCTACACTCCTGGTAGACGGTAGTGGTGAGCCCTTTTTCCAAGCTGATGCCGTTGGTTCCCAAGATAGTATGGGTACTGTACATGTCCCTGAGCGTAGCAAGGGCAAACTCGCCAATAAAAGATCTGGGATGTTTAAGATATTGGCCGCCAAGGAAGAGAATCTCAACCTTGTCGTCGATGAATGATTCCATGGAAGCAGCATTATTCGTTATGACCTTAATTTGTTTTCCAGATATGGATTGCAATAAAAAGTTGGTGGTAGACCCGCTGTTGATGAACAAAATGTCCTGTGCTTTGATAAGGGAAGCGCATTTCAAGGCGATGCGTCTTTTCTCCTGCACATGCACGATGTCTTTTTTTGCATAGTCCTCATCGCTCAGTTTGATGTCTTGGTTTGGTGGTAGAGTCGCCCCTCCATGAGTTCTGACCAATAGGCCTTTCCCATCAAGAAAATCGAGGTCTCTTCTGATGGTGACCTTTGACACCTGCAGAAGATCTTCCAGGACATTGACCGAAACATTGCCTGCTGTATACAATGCATCCAAAATTTGCAGATGCCGATTATTTGCTATTGTGCCGTTAGCCATACTACCCTCATCCTATTCAAGATAAAAAATCAAAAAGAACACAAAAGAATCAATTTGACTTTTCTTTATGATGATTATAAGGTTAGTTACAGCAGAGCGTCTAGAGTATTCATGCAATGAGTTCCTAGGTTCAGGTTCTTTTTGGAGGTTTGGATGAAGACACTGGTTATAGTCGATACCGGCACAACAAGCATGCGTGCAACCATCTTTGATCTCTTCGGTTCGGTTGTAGAGATGACCCAGACGAACCATCCCCCACAGTACTATCCTGATGGGCGGGTTGAGCATGATGCACAATCCTACCTCTCTGTGCTTGAAGACCTTCTCATGTCTTGTTCTTCTTTCGCCTACCAAAACAACCATACTATAGAGGCACTAGCCATCACAAGTTTTCGCTCTGCTGTCGTTCCCGTCGATAGGGAAGGGGCTGCCCTGTTTCCGGTGATCATGTGGCAGGACAACCGCACTGATTCGCTAGTCTCCACCTATGCCTCACTTCGTGAAAGCATATACCAACGAAGCGGGGCTGTAATCACCTCAGTGTTCTCCAGTCTGAAAATACAGTGGCTACAGACACACCACAATGAGATATACAAAAAGACCCATAAGATGGTGGGCATCCAGGATCTGCTGATCCACCATCTTACCCATGCGTTCGTTACTGATCACTCTCTTGCTGGCAGAACCAGCCTGCTCAATATCCATACCCTCTCTTGGGATGAGGAACTGCTGAGGATGTACGGTATAGATGTGTCGCTTTTGTGCAATCTGGTCAAGCCAGGTTCTGTAGTAGGAGCCTTGGACAGGGATGTTGCCCTTCGTGTCGGGTTGCAAGCGGGCCTTCCTGTCATCTCTTCAGGAGGCGACCAGCAGTGTGCTGCTCTGGGCAGTGGGCTGTTGGATGAAGAGACTGTAATAGCCAACACCGGTACAGGCTCCTATGTGGTGGGACTCTCTCTTAAGCCGGTCATTGACCCGCTGATGCGAGTCTTTTGTACCCCATCGGCCATCGCAGGATTGTACCATCTGGAAGGGGGGATGATCTCCACGGGCTCTGTGTACCGATGGTTCAAGGAGATGCTTGATCCCTCCCTAGATTTTGCCTCCCTTGATCAGCTGGCCTTGCTTTCTCCCCCTGGAGCCCGGGGCGTTGTCGTAATCCCTCACTTCAAGGGAAGTGGCTCCCCCTATTGGGACCAACAGGCAAAAGGTGTCATCAACAATCTTACCCTGAGCACCACAAAAGGCGATATAGCTCGTGCCATACTGGAAGGCATAGCCTTGGAGATAGAGGAGAATATCGCCATTTTTGAAGTAATTGCCCACCCCATTGAACAGATGCGGGTTTCAGGAGGAATGGCAAAGAGTGCTGTGTTCAATCAGATACAGGCTGACATCCTACAAAAGAATGTTGTCCAACCATACAATACCGAAACCACCTCCTTAGGGGCTTGGATTAATGCGTCGGTTGCACTCGGCCATCATGCGTCCCATCTTGAGGCATACGAGAATGCGGTATCACAGCAGAAGGCTGTCTTGTATTCTCCTGATGTGACGTTGGTTCCTATCTATGAGGCTTTGCTTAGGGAGAAGGTCAGGTATCTCTCCACGTACAAAGGATAATGTCCTCGAATCCTAACGGTATCCGTACGGGGTTTTGCTTGTCTGGTTGCTTTGGTATACAGGCTTAAGCTTCATACTTTGGTTAGCATATAACCAATAGCAATGCTATGTTATCATTCAAAAATATCTGCTATACTCCCATACTAACCAGTGAGGAGGGTTTATGCAGAAAAAACCAACCGATGTATGGAATGTACAAGATTCAGCCGATCTCTACCGCATTGAAGAGTGGGGTAACGGCTACTTTCATATACAGGAAGATGGAGAGGTTGAGGTCCGCCTTAAGCGTGATACTCCAGAATCCTCCATCAGCCTCCTAGAGATAGCCAAGGGCTTGAAAGACCGAGGGACTAAACTCCCTGTACTATTACGATTCAGCAATATCCTTGATGACCGAATCCACCACATCAACGAAAGCTTTTCCCATGCCATCAAGGAAGTGGGGTATGAAGGATCCTATAGGGGTGTCTACCCTGTAAAGGTAAACCAACAGCAGCAGGTCATCGAAGAGATCTGCCGTTTTGGCAAGCAGTACCATCATGGACTTGAGACAGGCAGCAAGGCGGAACTCGTCATAGCCCTTGCCTATGTTGATGACCCCGAGGCATATATCGTCTGTAACGGTTATAAGGACGAGGAGTATATTGACCTCGCTCTCAAAGGGATGTCCCTTGGTATGCAGACAGTCCTGGTCATCGAGATGCCAGGGGAAGCCTCCATTATCGTAGAGAGGGCAAAGGCCCTGGGCATTACACCGAACATCGGCATACGAATGAAACCTTCGACTGTCGCAGGTGGCCACTGGACCGACTCTGGTGGGGACCGTAGTGTATTTGGTCTGAATACCACCCAGGTAATAGAAGTGGTGGATATGCTTAAGAGTGAGGGCATTCTTGACTGGCTGAAATTATTGCACTACCACTTGGGATCCCAAATTCCCAATATTCGGTCCATCAGGATGGGGGCGACTGAAGCAGCCCGTTTTTATGCGGGTCTGATTCAGGAAGGGGCTCCCATGGGACTGTTGGACATTGGAGGTGGACTCGCCATCGACTATGATGGAAGCCATTCCGATACCAGCAACAGCCGAAACTACACAACCCGAGAGTATTGTTCAGATGTGGTAGAGGAAATTATGACCATCTGCAATCAGGAAAAGATCCCTCATCCCACGATTCTCAGTGAATCGGGGAGGGCCTTGGTCTCCTACTATTCTGTGCTGTTGCTGAATATCCTGGACACCAATGTGTTCTGGAACGGTAAGGGCAGGGGCGAGCCTATCGCTAAAGAACTCCTGCCAGCCTTGGATAATCTTTTGTATGTGCGTACCATGCTTAGAGAGGAGACTGCCCAAGAGTGTCTGAACGACTTGAACTACTATCGTGAGGAGATTCGAAACAAGTTCCTCTACGGACAGGTGAACATGCGCGAGCGTGCTGCGGCAGAGCATCTCTACTGGTCCATCATAAGTGAGATATACACCCTGATGAAGGATCAGGAGCATCCGTCTACCCACCTGAAGGTGTTGGAACAGCAGCTCTCTGATATTTATTATGGTAACTACAGCCTATTCCAGTCGTTGCCCGATGTCTGGGCTATCGACCAACTGTTTCCCATCATGCCGATACATCTTTTGGATAAGAAGCCCAATAGGCAAGCCATTCTTTCGGACATCACCTGTGACAGTGAAGGCAAGATTGACCGCTTCATAGGAAGGGGTGGGGTGGAGAACACCCTCCCCTTACATGTCCCGCCCGAAGGGGAAGACTATATCTTGGGAGTATTCCTGGTAGGGGCGTACCAAGAGACCTTAGGTGATCTTCATAACCTTCTCGGTGATACCAATGTCATGAGTGTCACCTATGATGAGGATGGCCAGTTCAGGTTTCATAATGAACTTGAAGGTGATACCATTGCAGAGGTACTTAGCTACGTAGAGTATGATACCAAGCAGATGGAAGCCATGATTCGCATCAAGGCTGAGAAAGCTGTCCAAGAGGGAAGAATAACCGCCCAACAGAGAAGGAAAATCATCACATCCTACACTTCTGGGATGAGGGGATATACCTATTATGAGACAGATCAGGAGGATTAACCTTAATGAAAAAACGTTTGATGATAGTAGGCGCCGGGGGCGTCGGTAATGTGGTAGTGAGAAAGTCTGCAAGGATGGATGACGTGTATGCTGAAATCATGCTGGCAAGCAGGACAAAATCCAAGTGTGATGCTATCGCAAAGAGTGCAGGCCCGGTTCCTGTAGTCACTGCAGAAATCGATGCTGATGATGTTCCCGCCCTTGTTGCCCTAATTACAGGCTTCAAGCCAGATCTTTTGATCAATGTTGCCCTCCCATACCAGGATCTCACCATTATGGAGGCTTGTCTGCAGACTGGGGTCCACTATGTCGATACTGCAAACTACGAGCCTAAGGATAAGGCACAGTTCGAGTATTCCTGGCAATGGGCCTTTGATGATCGCTTTAAGCATGCAAATCTTACAGCAATCCTGGGAAGTGGCTTTGACCCGGGGGTGACCAATGTGTTTACCGCCTATGCACAGAAGCATTACTTTGATGAGATTCACTATCTCGATATAGTCGATTGCAACGCAGGCGACCATGGAAAGAGCTTTGCTACGAACTTCAACCCTGAGATCAACATCAGAGAGATAACCCAGCGAGGGCGATATTGGGAAGATGGCGCTTGGAAAAGTACCGATCCGTTGGCTATCAAGAAACAGGTTGCCTATCCCAACATCGGGGAGCGCTCTTCCTACCTGCTCTTTCATGAGGAACTGGAGTCGTTGGTTACACACTTCCCTACCATCAAGAGGGCACGTTTTTGGATGACCTTCTCCGAACAGTACATCAATCACCTTAAGGTCCTTGAGAGTGTGGGTATGACCAGCATAGAGCCCATCCTTTATGAAGGCATTTCGATACAACCCCTGCAGTTCCTTAAGGCTGTCCTGCCAGAACCTTCCTCTTTAGGTGAAAACTACAAGGGCGAGACCTCTATCGGAGTGCAACTGAGGGGCATCAAGGATGGTAAGGATCGGACCGTCTACATCTATAACAACTGCAAGCACCAGAGTGCCTATCAGGATACCAAAGCTCAGGGGGTATCCTACACCACCGGAGTCCCTGCAGCCATCGGTGGCAGATTGCTCGCCCAGGGTATATGGAAGAGGAGCGGTGTATGGAATATGGAACAGTTTGACCCTGATCCTTTCATGGCCTTGCTTCCTGAATTGGGGCTTCCCTGGGAAATTGTCATTGATGGAGCCTTATCCTTTCATGAACAGGACATGGTCAATGCTTGATGCAACCATAGTGACTCATACTCCAGCCTTTGTGCTGGAGTATGAAGCTTTTCAAAGGAATCTTGAGCTTATACGGGAATTGCAGCAGGAGCTACCCTGCACTTTCCTGTTTGCCCTCAAGGGCTTTGGCATGCACCGGGTCTTTGCTGAAATTGCAACCTGTGCACAAGGGGCTACTGCGAGCTCACTCAATGAGGCACGCCTAGCCAGTGAGTTCTTCCCAAGTGTACATGCCTATGCCCCTGTCTACCAGAAGGATGAGTTTGATGCCATAGCAAAGCTGTCGTCCCACATCACGTTCAACTCCGTGGACCAATATACACGATATAAGGATCGGTTGGGCTCTTCTCTTGCTGGATTGCGGGTCAATCCAAAATATGAGGTGGTTGAGACAGCCCTGTATGATCCTTGCTCACCTGGTTCAAGGTTAGGGGTCAATCCTACAAACTTGGAAGAACTCCCTGCTGGCATTACAGGCTTGCATGTACATAATCTCTGTGAAAGTGGAGCTAGGGAAATGAAAGGGACCTTGGCAGCTGTAGAGAATCTGTATGGGCATTTTTTCTCCCGTCTCAAGTGGCTTAACCTAGGGGGCGGGCATCTTGTCACACAGAAAGGCTATGACCTCAAGCTGTTTAAGGATACCGTACTGTCTTTCAATAGAAAATATCCCCATATCGAACTGATCTTTGAACCAGGGGCAGCCTATGTCTGGGAGACAGGGGTGCTGGTATCAGAAATATTGGATATAGTGGTCAGCGATGGCATAACAACGCTGATGCTTGATACCTCCTTTACTGCCCATATGCCTGACTGTCTGGAAATGCCCTATACGCCTAAGGTAAGGGGGGCATCCATTGTGACTGACCAATCCAAAGCAAATACAGGACCACGCATTCGCCTTGGAGGTGCCAGCTGCCTGGCTGGGGATTGGGTAGGGGACTATCAATTTCCTTCAATTCCCAAGATAGGTGACAGGCTTGTATTCTCTGATATGATGCACTACACCATGGTGAAGACAACCATGTTCAATGGCATTGCCCACCCAGATATCGGTATAATCCGTGACGGAAGCTATGAGGTGATAAAACATTTTTCCTACGAGGATTATACTAATCGCTTGTCCTAAGGAGTGAAGATGAAACCCTATTTCTTGGATTCCGAATATCCCAACGCTTCTCTTGAGGAAGCATATTTTCATGTCATACCGTTTCCTCTCGAGGAGACGGTCTCCTACATGGGAGGAACAGCCAAAGGGCCACAGGCTTTACTCGAAGCGTCTGGTCAGCTTGAGAAGCTTGTGGATGATCACTCTGAGCCAGGATTGCTGGGTATCCACACTACAGATGCAATTGAATGTACCTATACGAACAGCATACAGGAGGTGTTTTCCAAAGCCGCAAAACTGGTAAATCGTGCCTTCAGACAACAATCGGTACCCGTTATGCTTGGTGGAGAACATAGTGTTACCAATGCTTCTATTCAGGCCATTACAAAGGCCTATACAAAAGGAGAGGTAGGAATTCTGCAGTTTGATGCACACATGGACCTCAGAGAGGCTTATGAAGGTTCTCCCTTCAGCCATGCCAGTGTTATGAAGCGTGCTGTTGAGGTAGGTATCCCCCTCTACCAAGTTGGGGTTCGTAACTACAGCCCCGAAGATTTGGAAGCTAGGGAGGCTTACAAGGTAGGGCACTTGGATGCGCATGCCCTCGAAAGTATGAAGCATACCAAGGAAGGGTTTACCCAAGTTTCCTTGCCCGAATCATTTCCTAAGAAGGTGTTTATCACCTTTGATGTTGATGGCTTTGATGCTTCGCTTATGGGAAGTACCGGCACCCCTGATCCCGGAGGGCTCTTCTGGTGGGATGCCATCAACCTGTTGGAAAGCCTTACCCAAGGACGGACCATCATCGGTTGCGATGTGGTCGAGCTTGCACCCAACCCCCTGCTGCACCATGGGCCCTACATAGCTGCAAAACTGACCTATCACCTGATGGGGCTCATCGCCAAGAGAAATGGGTTGGTATAGGCAGTATCCTTTGACAGATACCTGACTCTAGTCTGCTGAGTGGAACGTATCCATTCCCCAACGAAACGAGAGTAGCACAAGCATTAACAAGGTGAGATACGTGAGCCCCTTGGCTCGGAAAAGGAGGCAAGGCCTCCTCTTTCCAGGGCTTGCCCTGGGGTATTGATACCTTTCATTGCCCATCAAACCAGCCATCGGAACAAAAGAGTGCAATAGGTTTGTGTTTCCAAGAACCTGAACATAGGATTGAAAAACCCTTCTCCAAGCTCTTCAATACCCATTGGGGAGCAACCGAAAGCAACTGGATTGCAAGCGTCTTGGAAAGGGAAGGGTGGTTACTCTTTGGCAAAGATATTCTTTGTAAGCTTCTTTACCTTCACAGTAAGAGGAGAGCTATGTCCGAAACGGGCAATTGACTCATTAAGGACCCACCTGTAGGCCAGTCTCGCTTCCTCATCTTTTTCTATCTTATGGTAGCAGTGTCCAATATGGGCCATGAGGCCTATGCGTTCGGCATCAGTAGAGAAATCCTTCTCAGCATCTAGAAAGGCCCGGACTACGATGTAATGGCTCAAAGCTTCCTTATAACGTTTCATCTTTTCCAGACAATATCCAAGGGCAACCCGTGCCATGATGGTCTGATTGTCAGTTGATCCTTCAAACTCCTCAAAGATGCCCAGAACATGCTTGCGCAAGGGTAATTCCTTTGTAAAGAGTTCCTGGGCATGGTGGAGATCTGCCTGCAGGCAGATGACATCCATATACAGGTCGTAAGAAGGGCTTTCCTCTTCTGACCAGTCGCGTTTGAGCAGCTCTGTGGCTATGGTCTGCGCTTGTTTGTTCTGGCTGTCATCAAGGTAGGAGTTTGCAAGGGCAATCTGTGCCTCGATGGTAATATCATCATCACTACCGTAGAGGTTTTTTGAGGTTTCGTAAATCTGTTTTGCAACTGCAAGTTCGTTTGTCGAGTCATTTGCATGAAGGTAGGCCATATTAAGCTCACCCATCAGGTTTACATAGTATGAGTTTGCAGGTCCGTGCAGATTGAAGTGTTTGACGCGCTTCTTCTCCAGCTCCATAATGCTCTGGTGAATTCGGGCGAAGTATATTGGGTTGTCAAGCTCGCTGGTAAGCAGCAGGCGTGTCAGATAGTTTTCCATACCATAAGTATAGCGTTAGGAATTATCCCTAACAAGAGGCTCCCGTGATTTGATTGCATGTATTGCCAGGAAACAATCATACACATAGCTGTCCATCACCATACATCCGCTTCTGTCAGTATATAGGTCTGTAATGGAGAAACCTTGCATACACAGACCTCCAACCAAGTCGTTGATAGTGTGGCTGAATTCAATGGTATCATGTTCCTTCAAGCGTTTTGCAAGCTCCTTCTCGCTGAGGCTTTTCAGGTGGGAGAAGGGTATGGTGTATTTGACTTTCATATGATTTTTCAAGGCTGCTTTCCCATCAAAGATATAGAGTGCAGGATTGATGGCGCTGGTCAACAGGGATCCACCATCCTTGAGTATCCTATTGCACTGGCGGTATACACTTTGCACATCGTCGATGAAACATGTGGAGGTCGGGTTATAGATGAGATCGAACCTCTTGTCCGAAAAACGGGACAGGTCACACATGTCGCCCTGTTCGAGAGCCACGGTGAGGCCTTCTCTTTTTGCAATGGTTGCATCCTGGGCAAGCTGTTTTTCTGATAGGTCAAAGACGGTGACATGAGCACCATAGGCTGCAAGCAACACTCCTTGCTGACCACCTCCACAGGCGAGGCAAAGGACCTCTTTGCCTTTGGTATCTGCAATCCAAGAGTGTGGGACCTGCTTGAAAGGAGAAAGGATCATATCAAGGAAACCCTTTTTTGCCTGTTCTACCTGTTGGGGCGTGCACCCATCAGTCCATATATTGCCTCTGGTGGTTTCATAGTCCCATGCCTCTGCATTATATGTAGTATACTTTTCCATTCGGCCACCATATCACGTATGGATTGGGGTATCAAGCAAATCGTGTAGTATACCTTTTTGAAGGGGAGTAGTGTATTCTAAATGTTTTGAAAAAAGAGGTGTATAGGTCAAAATAGCCTGTTTTTGATGTGAGTGCATAAGCGAAATCTTTTCACAAGGTACTTTGAAGCCTTCAATTGCAGGGAGTTTTTTACATTTTACCCCATGGGCAAGGGTCACATGAGGGTGGAAGTCCTGATTATCCAGCAAAAAGGTATTGGCCTTTAGCTTATAGGCAAGTTCTTTTTGCAGAGTCTCCAGTTCCTTGTTCTCTTCTATACCCAACCAGAGAATATCTCCCTTGCGTTTTCGAAACAGACCCAGCTGATTGAACGTACACAGTAGGGGTTTGGCTTCGAGAGAAAAGAGAATTTCTTTGAGTATGGGAAGAAATTGCCCTTCTACCTCTCCAAGGAAACAAAGGGTGAGATGTAGATTTATGGAACGGGTAAAAAGACCTTTCGGACAATACGAAACCAAGTCCTCTTGTAGGGCTGTTAGGTAATCCTTTGTTTCACTATCAAATTCCAAAGCAAAAAAGAGTCGCATGGGATAAGTATAAGATCTCTTGACTTTGCTTGCAAGAGTTCATCATAAAGCCTTGTTACCATTGATATTTGATCCTAGAATACCCCTATGGAGGCCTTGGATGAAAATTGTGTTGGTAGGGGCAGGTAGTGCCCAATTTGGTTTTGGAACGTTGGGAGACATTTTTCAAAGTGAAAAACTGGCAGGTAGTGAAATATGTCTTGTTGATATAGATGAGAAGGCTTTGGCCCATGTAACAGAGGCAGCGGAAAAGTTTGTCCAGGAGCATTCGCTACCGTTTACCATAACTGGTTCCACTGACCGTACTGCAGTCCTAGCGGGATCTGATGTAGTGGTGATTTCCATTGAAGTAGGTAAACGCTTCCCCCTGTGGGATGAAGACTGGACACTTCCCCAGCAGTATGGCATCAGACAGGTGTACGGAGAGAATGGAGGTCCTGGTGGCGTATTCCATGCGTTGCGCATCACCCCTGTCATTGTAGATATCTGTGACGACATAGTCAGGTTTGCTCCCGATGCGTGGGTATTCAACTACTCCAATCCGATGACTGCAATCACGACAACAGTGCTGCGCAAGTATCCTGATCTGAAGTTTGTAGGTATGTGCCATGAGATAGCATCCCTTGAACGCTATCTCCCTTCGATTCTCGATACTCCATTTGAAGACCTCGATCTGAGGGCGGCAGGGTTAAACCACTTCAGTGTATTGCTTGAGGCCAGCTACAAGAACAGTGGCAAGGATGCGTATCCGGATATCTTACAGAAGGCTCCCCCTTTCTTTTCTAAGGAACCGGGATATTCTGACATACTCTCCTATGTGAAGGAGAACCAGGAGCTGTTTCAGACAGAAGGGAGAACTGACAGAGCTCTGCCTAAGGGTATGACCAGTACCAAGAAGTGGGCAGACAGGAGGCTTTTCAAGAAGATTCTTGAGCATTACAGTCTCCTCCCCATTACAGGGGACAGCCACTTTGGGGAGTACATCCCTTGGGCGCATGAGGTAGCAGACCATAAGGGTATAAAGGATTTCTATACCTTGTATCAAATGATGCTCTCCCGTGTACAACCGAAGATTGAACTGAAGCTCAGTGAACGCCTAGTCTGTATCTTGGAAGGCATCCTTGATGACAGTGGGTATGAGGAGCCTGCAGTTAACATCCTCAACAATAACCTCATAGCCTCTCTTCCTTCCTGGATTGCTGTAGAGGTTCCTGCAAAGGTGCATAAGGATGGCCTTGAAGGAATTGCCTTCCCTAACTACCCCAAAGGATTTGCCTCCTTACTACGAAACTATTGTGGTGTCTATGACCTGGTTGCAGAAGCATGTCTGACTGGTAAGAAGGAATATGTCATCCAAGCTTTACTGGCCAATCCTGTGGTCGACCGTTGCGAGAATATCCCAGAACTTGTCAATCTGATGATTGAACGCCAACAGAAGTGGCTGGGCTATTTGAAGTAGGGTAGTTCTGAATATAAAAAGGAACCTTCCTGCTTGAGGAAGGTTCCTAGTAGCGACAAAGGGACTTGGACCCCTGACCGAACGGATATGAGCCGTTTGCTCTACCAACTGAGCTATGTCGCCATGTGTTGTAAAACAACTCTTGCATGATAGTAAAAGCAATAAGGTTAGTCAAGAGGGTTTTGGGAAAGAGTTGTTTTACAAACCTATACCAAATTCTTTCTCCTTGAAAGATCAGCAGACAAGCCATAGTGTTTGGGGGTTTCTTGCCAGAGTGTAGTGTTTTCTCTCCTATGATCATAGGAGAGTATGCAATACGTCTATGAAACAATACCCTCCTTACCCTAAGCAAAAATACTTGCCTTATTCTCTCTATATCGCTACTCTAGTAGCATGATTGGATTCTTCATTAAAAAAGCATTTTTCGATGGCTGGGACAACCTCATTGGTATAGTTGTCCATAATCTTGGGTTTCTTCTGGTGATGTTGGCCTTTATGGGCAGCCTGAGCCTAGGGGAAGTCAATATGGCGCTGAGCATACTTGCCATAATTCTCTCATTGGGGTTGTTCTCCTTCTTTTTTGCTGGGAGCGCTTTTTCAACGTATGCCTACAGTCGCTACGAACGAGGTGGTTTTGAAGGTTTCAAACGAGGCATCAGAGAGTCATGGCGCCACGCCTTGCTTTTTTGGGCACTTTTGCTCTTGGATATCTCGCTCATTCTGCTCGTCATTCCCTTCTATCTTAGTTATGGGACCATTGTGGGAACAGTTCTCTCTGTAGTGCTCTTTTGGGTATTTGCTGGCTTGAGCATGGCTCTGATGTACTTCTTCCCGTTATTCTATCACATGCGTGGAGATACCCCCTTGAAGACCCTGAAAAAGAGTTTCATCATTCTTATCGATAACCTCTGGTTTTCCCTCTTTCAGGCTGTCTATCAGATTATTACCTTAGCGCTCTCTCTCTTCCTCGCAGGCTTGGCCCCAGGGGTCACAGGCATGATGCTTGCCTCTAGTGATGCTACCAAGCTCCTGATGTACAAGTATGATTATCTGGAAGAGAACCCTGAAGCTGACAAGAGGCATCTGCCTTGGGACGAATTGCTCTACGAGGAACAGGAGAGTGTAGGCCACCGTTCACTCAGGAACATGATTTTCCCTTGGAAGGACTAGTATGAACATGGAAGTCGAGCTGAAGGCCCATGTCTCAGATTATGCTTTGCTCAAAAAACGCCTTGAATCTCTAACGGGAATATCCGCTTGCCTGTGTGAGTACAAGCAAGATACCTACTTCTCCCCTAAGGGGGAGGATTCTCACTTTCGTATGAGACTTGAACAGAAGGGCCCTTCCTTTGACTCAATGCAAGGCACTTTGGTTTTCACCTATAAGAATAAAGAGCGTACAGATGGCATTGAAGTAAATGAAGAAGTGGAGTTCACAGCCAGTTCTGACCAGGGGGCAGCAGCCCTCCAGTTTTTTCTCAGCATGGGTTATGAGATATACATCACCAAGACCAAGAGAGGGTATGTCTACACCTACACTGTTTGTCCTGAGCTGCCTTTGATGACAGTGGAGTTGGTTGAAGTGGTGGGCCTAGGCTGGTTCATTGAGATGGAGTTTGTCCTTGAAAACTCATCTAAAGTGGAATTGGCCAGAGAAAAACTCCTTCATGTCCTTGATCGGGTGGGTGTCGATCGCTCATCCATCGAAGACGAATACTACATGCATATGCTCAAGAAGAAGAAACCCGAAGCCTAAGCCTCGGGTTTCATTTGGGATGTCCTCGTATCAGTCTACAGGGTAGTGGGGGATATTGTCCTCACCAATGAAACGGCTGATACATTTTACTATTGTCTCATGGTCTCGGACATCGGTCAGACCCGATACGATTACGGCGCCCACCGTCCCAACACCTTCGACATAGATGGGGAAGCCCCCTCCACAAGCAACAAACTTGGTTGGGTCAAGGCCTCTCTCCTCAAGGGAGGATCCTTTGTGCTTTAGCCACAATGCGTAGTGTAGCGTGCTCATCTCAAAATTCAAGACTGTTCTGAATTTGCGGTCTATCCAACTCTCATTGCTGAGATTTGACCCTTCAGCAGAGTACTGAAATAGGGTTAGTCCGCTCATAAGCTTGATAGAGATAGCAATCTTCAGATCCTTATCCATAGCCTCTGCTACGAATATCTTGCCCAACTCCCATGCATCCTCATGGGTGAAGGTCTCAAATCTCAACAATTCCTCTTGTGCCGACACAATTGCCAATCTCTCGTCAAGTTCCATACCTACTCCGTTGGGAATTTGATTCCCCATTGTTTTCTCAAAGTGTCCATGACTTCCATGACACGAATAATCTCGCTATGCGGCATTTGCTTGCATTCGAGCTCCCCTTCCTCAATAGCCTTTCTACATGCTTCTACCTGATGTTCAAATCCGGTGATGTACTTGAAAGGCTTATATGTTTCCACAAGGTTGTAATCCTTGTCATACACATTAATCCCTTCACAGTTATTGATGTTTAGAAATTCGATAAAGCCACGACTTCCAAAAATGGCACCCCTACGGTCACTGGTGCTAACCATGGAACTATGCAGGACAGCCATCTTCCCCCCCTTAAAGGTGAGGGTCATGCTGTTTGATTCATCCATCCCACTGTCAGTCTTGATGCAGGTGGAGGTAATCTCTTCAATCTGGTTGCCGAAAACCATCATGGCAAAGTTAATGGGATAAACACCCACATCCAACAGGGCACCTCCTGCCAAAGCAGGATCAACAAGACGTCTTACTCCCTTTACAGGGTAGCAAAGATTTGCCGTAAGGGCATGAGGCTCTCCGATAACACGACGGTCCAGTATCTGGTCCAGCACTAGCCTCATAGGCAGATAGCGTGTCCATATTGCTTCGGCAACCAGAAGTTTTTTCTTCTTGCCATATGCGAGGACCTTTCTTGCCTGCTCGGCATTCATGGTAAAGGATTTTTCACACAAGACATGCTTGCCATGGTTAAGGCAGAGCATCATGTGCTCATAGTGAAAGGAGTGTGGGGTGCACACATACACCAGATCGACATCCGGGTCGTTGACCATCTCTTCGTAGGAACCATATGCTTTCTGGATATTCCACTTACGAGCAAACGCTTTAGCTTTTTCAAGGTCTCTGGAAGCGACAGCATATGCTTCCACTTCTTTCATCTCGGCTAGGGTTGCTGCCATCTTCCTTGCAATGTTGCCAGCACCTAAAATTGCCATTTTCATACGTATTCCTCCTCGTTATTAAAGAGTATAGGCTTTCTCCTAGTGTTTTGAAAGTCAAATGTGCTGTGATTAGAAAAGTTTGCAGGAGATTTCCAATACGTAATGAGGTGATTATCCCAATAATGAGAGAAAATTCAACGCCAAGGAGACTACTCCGATAAGGCCAAAGGTCGTATTGCTTTTGATCCTAAGGTTGCTTTTTGCGATAAGGGCAACCAAAGACCAGATACCAAAGAGCGTTGCTGTGGTAAGCAAGGCCAGGCTACTTTGGGCAAGAAGAGGAAGATAGGGCAGTAGAATACAGAAGGCTAGGGATGCACGGGCTCCTCCTTGTGTTCCCAAGGAGAGTAAAAGCGCTGCAGTGGCACCTACAAGAAGGGTAAACAGCAGTACCAAGGAGGATTTTTCGGGTGAAGATAACATAGCTAGGGAAACGTTAGCACATGCCAACGAGAGTATTTTCAAAGCTTCCATAACATTGGAGAAAACAAAGCGTGCCCCACTTGATCGGTCAAAGAGGTGGTACATAGCAAACAAAACAAAACAGGCTGTAAACAGGCTCAAGGAAAGGATGATCAGGATAGTGGCAGGGACAAACCCTAAGTCGCTGTTCTTGATGGTTATCGCCAGAACAATCAGAATGACCAAGGAAACCACTGATCCAAGGATATCTACCACAGCATTAAAAACTGAAGATGGGGTATAGGGGTGTTTCCCCTCACTGTTGAGTTTCCTGTTATAGGTATCACTATTGTAGGAGAAGTTGAAATAGGTACCATTTCTCAGCTTGGCTGTAAAGTCAAGTTTATGCACCTGTTGGGCATGCTCTGTTATCTCGCATACCTGCCTTTCGAACTCAGAAAACAGTGTGTTCAAATCATCCATATTCAACTCCAGAATTTGTCGGTCTTAATCTCTTCGATCAGACGGGAAACTTCGATGGTCAACAGTGAGCAAATCATCTGCTCTGCAGCCTTACGGTCAGTCTTGGCAAGTTCTATCGCTCTAGGAAACTCCATAGGCTTTCCGATATTCGCATAGTAGTTTCTTGAAACCACTGTCATGCTTCTCCCTGCAGTCTTTGAACGTTTATCTTTTACTCTTCTTCTAGGAGCGAGAAGACCTATAGGGACAATGGGCACAGGCTGTTCTAGGTAAATCCTAGCGACACCTGGACGAAACAGGGATAACTGACTTTGGGTATTAAGAGCACCTTCGGGGAAAATGTAGACAGAATCCCCCTGTTTTACATACGAGGCTGCCTTCTGGACAACCTGTTTCCTATCTTCTTTGGTGAGGGCCCTGATCTGTTCGGTCCAGCCTAGAAAGTTCCCTATGACAGGTATGCCAAAGCCCGGTCCGATGACCACATGCAGAGGGTCCTTCATGAGGGTGGTCACAAAGTGCACATCACTGCTGCTGAAATGGTTGGAACAGAAGATTTTGGGTCCATGTGGCAGTTGCTCTTCCTGCCAGGTCTGGAAATCATAATTGAGTTGTAGGATTACCTTAACAACAGTTCTATATATGTTGTGAAGGCAATAACTGATCTTTTTCACCCATAACTCCTAGTTCAAGTGTACAAACAGTGCAAACTCTGGTCAACACCAGGTGGGCATCCAAAGATCACGGCCTAACGAGGGGTCGTGTATCTTGTGTGCATCAATGTTATAGACTGCCTTGATGTTTTCATGGCAAATCACCTCTTGAGTCGGACCGCTTGCATACACACTACCCTTGGTAAGGAGTATAGTCTCATCGCTGTAGACCTGGACCAACAAAAGGTCGTGCAATACACAGATGACACTCAGGTTTTTCTCAACCAGGCGTTGGAGCAGATTCATCATTGTCCGTTGGTGTTTGACATCCAGGTGGTTGACCGGCTCGTCCAACAACAGCACCCTTCCTTTCTGGCAGAGTGAACGGGCGAGCAGAACACGTTGCATCTCTCCCCCTGACAGTTCGGTCACCCTCTTATGGATAAGATGTAAGATGTCGCAATCACGCAAGGCCTGCTCGACAAAACCTTCCTCATCATGGCCACCATAGGCATAGCGCCCCATCGAAACTGCTTCCAGCACAGAGAAATCGTAGTCGATTCTTCCGTTTTGGGGAACAAAACCAAGTTTTCTTGCGATTTCCTTTTGTTTGAGCGAAGAGACTTCACTCCCACTGATATGCACAGTCCCTGAAGAGGGAATGAGCTCCTTATAAAAGAATTTGAGCAATGTGCTCTTTCCACTTCCATTGGGACCGGTAAGGGCGATGAACTTCCCTTCAGGAATAGCAAGGTCAAGGTTGGTAAAGACTTCCTGCTTGTCATATCCCCCTGTAAGGCCTCTGGTTTCCAGGCTATACATAGGCGTACCGTCCTTTTCGAAGCATCCAGATAAACAAGGGAGCACCTAGGAGGCTGGTAATTACCCCTACTGGCATCTCACCTGTAGGAAGGAGCAATCGTGCCAAGGTATCGCTTCCTAGGAGCAGCAAGGCGCCGAAGAGGCAGGTGCTCACCAGCATCTTGCTGTGCTTGGGACCGAGTACCAGGCGGGCCATATGGGGGGCCATAAGGCCGATGAAGCCTATTACCCCGAAAAAGGAGACACAGGTAGCGACAGCGAAGGTCGCGAGCAACAGCAGTAGTATGCGAATTTTCTGCAGGGGAAGTCCCGAGGCCAAAGCTGATCCCTCATCAAGAAGCAACATGTCCATCTCCCTATGACTGAGACTCGTGGGGACAAGGAACAGCAGGACACATACGAACATGAAGAATACCTGTTTCCAGGTACTGGAAGTGAAGCTTCCCAGGGTCCAAAAGAGGATGCGGTCATAATGCTCATGGTTGAGGAACATAAGCAAAGTCATTCCAGCTGAGAGGATATAGTTGGCTGCGACCCCGGTAAGCAGCAAGGTGGTCTGACTCACCTTGTGTCTTGATCCTACAAGAAAGATGAGTGCTGTAGTTGCAAGGGCCCCAAGAAGGGCTGAGAAGGGCAGTCCAAGGAAAACAGCGTAGCCCAGTGTTATGGAAAGGGCAACGCCAAAAGAAGCCCCGGCAGAGACACCCAGAACAAAGGGGTCTGCCATGGGGTTGCGTAGCACTGCCTGGAAGACCGCTCCAGCTCCTCCAAGTATTGCACCACAAAAGATAGCAGTAAGGACACGAGGAAGCCGAAGTTGGAAGATAATGTACTGCTGGGAGGCATTGTCAGATCTTCCTGTGAGGGCAAGCAGGGTATCAGAAAAAGAAAATCCGGCTGGCCCGAGAGTAAGGGAGACCATTCCAAGAAGTAGAGTCGACAGCACTAGGGCCAACTCTAGGCGTCTGTTCATAACCATTGTTCTCCATGAACAGCCTGAGCCAACAGTTCTAAGGCTTTGGCACTGCGAGGGCCTTGTCGGCTAATCATATCAGCATCGACAAATACCAGGTTTCCTTCCTTGGTTGCCCTGAGGTCGCTATAGGGTTTTGTAGTGATAAACTCCTGAAGAGTCTCTTCTTCAGACTGTCCCCAACGCTTTGTCAAGACAATGAGGTCTGGGTCGTTTGCAACCAAGAGCTCTTTGCTATACGTCCACCTAGTTGCATCGGATGCAATGTTGACGGCTCCGACCATGCCCAACATCTCGCTGATATAGGTATCGCCTGTGGCCGTACCGTCGAAGGATCCAAAATCAATCATGAAGTAGACCCTTTTCTTGTCCATTGTTCTGGCTTTTTCCACAACATCCTTGACTTGGTTTTGCATCGTTAGGATTATCAGTTCCCCTTCTTTGACACAATCTACCCTTTGTGCAATATCCCGTATCAGGGAGTAGGTCCCTGCAAAAGTCTCCTGCAGGTCCAAGGCCATTACCTCTATACCGGCATTTTTAAGAGCCTGCAACAGTTCATCACCGACAAAGGCAGTTGAAATGGCAAGATCTGGTTGTAATGATACGAGTTTCTCCAAGGAAGGGTTGTAGAGGGTCCCGATGCTGGGCAGCTCTAGGGCTTCTTCGGGATAGGTGCAGTAGTCGGTCCTTCCAACCAGTAGGTCACCGACACCCAAGGCAAACAAGGTTTCCGTTGCATTGGGGGCAAGACTCACAATTGAAAGTTTTTCTGCTTCCTGGGGTTTTTTTTCTATCAGTGGCTGGGCGAGAAGTGGAGAGGCCATTGCCATACTCACTAGCAAAATCAACACAAATGATCTGAATCTTTTTGTCATAAACATATGCCCCTTTGGAATAATGGGCATGCAAGATACCCAAGCTTGTACTCCGCAAGCTTTACGTAAAACCGTCCGAGTCAGGTCTCCTGGCTTAGGCTTCCTCGGAACCTGCGACTTCCCGCTTTTGGCAGTGTCATAATGCAGGTTCCCAGCCATTACAGTGGCGGGACCGCAGGGGCTTGTACCCCTTTCCCTTGGCTCAGATTTGATTCATCGTACGTTTGTTACAGGGCCACTGTCAAGTCATTCCGGTTGACCTAGGAATTTACCTACGGTACTATCGCTCGTATGAAGTATAACAATATTGAGATTTATTCAGATGGTGGTTGCAGTGGCAACCCAGGGCCGGGAGGCTGGGCTTTTACCTTTAAGGCAGACAGTATCTTTGAGAAAGAGTCTAGCGGTGGTTCCCCTGCTACAACCAATAATAGGATGGAGCTGACAGCGGTCATTGAGGCTTTGAAAGCCTGTACCCCTTATCAACCGGATAAGATTGTCATCAATACCGATAGCCAGTATGTGAAGAACGGGATAACCCAATGGATTAAGAACTGGAAACGCAATGGCTGGAGGACATCTGCCAAGGCTCCGGTAAAGAACCAGGAATTTTGGATTGCCCTGGATGAACTGAACAGCAAGCTTCCCGTTGAGTGGAAATGGGTCAAGGGTCATGCTGGAATTGAGGGCAACGAGCGTTGTGATGCTATGGTGCGCATCGAGATGGAAAAATTCTTGTAAGGTGATGATTACCATGAAAAAACCGACTCTTTGGCAACTCTATTTCTCCTTCGTAAAAATCGGTGGACTTACCTTTGGCGGAGGTCTGGCGATGCTTCCCATGTTGCAACGGGAGGTGATCGGCAAGTACAAATGGGTTACGGAAGAGGAGCTCTTGGATATCTATGCCATCGGGCAGGTTACCCCTGGTATCATCGCGATAAACACAGCTTCCATGATCGGATACAAGAAGCGAGGCATTTGGGGCAGCATCGTCTCCACCCTTGGAGAGGTCACCCCTTCATTGGTACTCATAACGTTGCTTGCATCAATCCTTACACAATTTGAAGAGAACGTCCTGCTTCAGCATGCTTTCGGTGGGATTCGGGTTGCTGTGTGTGCCCTTATAGCACAGTCAGTATGTATCCTCTACAAGAAGAGCATAGTCGACCTTCCTACACTGCTGCTCTGCCTGGCTACTGTCCTTGGTACCTTTTTCTTGCAGTTGTCACCCATTGTATTTGTACTTGTGGGTATTCTGTTCGGCCTTGGTGTACAGAAGCTCAGAAGGAGAAAAGCCTGATGACCTTTCTCCTCCTATATCTAGAATTCTTTAAGATAGGGTTGTTTTCCATTGGCGGCGGGCTGGCCACACTTCCGTTCCTCTATACGTTGGCAGAGAGACGGCCACAGTGGTTCAGTGCAAAGAACATTGTCGATATGTTGGCCATCAGTGAGTCGACCCCCGGACCCATCGGCATCAACATGGCTACCTATGCCGGGTATCTCACAGCAGGGCCCTTGGGTGGTTTCATAGCTACCTTGGGGGAAGTGACACCAAGTGTCATTATCATCTGTGTCATTGCCAGGTTCCTTGACCAGTTCGATAAGAATCCCCTTGTCAGGGATGCCTTCTATGGCTTACGTGCAGCAGTAATAGGACTGATCATCTTTGCCGGTTCGAAAGTATTTTCCGTAACCTTGCTCAATGCAGGGAGCATCAGGGTTGTTGAGACGCTCTTGTTTGTTGCACTGTTTGTTTTGGCGATGAAGTTTAGAAAGGTGCATCCGCTCATTTGGATTGCTCTTGGATCGATTCTGGGGATTCTGCTGAAGCTTCCTTCATAAGCGACGCGGCCAAGGCATACCAACTGTCTTCTCCTTCTATGGTGGCGAGAGCATCAAAAGCTTTCACTTCTTCTTCGTGCACAGAAAGCAAGTACAAGGCAGTGTCCTTGGCAAAATCAGTGTTTCCCTTTTCAAGAGCCAATTCCATCAGTGTGGCATGGAGGGGGAAATTCCCCCTGTCTATTGCCAGGATAGCTGAATACAGAGAAAATGCAGCATCAGACTCTCCTTTTGTTCTCAGTGCAAAGGCTTTTGCAAGCATGAACTGCAGATGGGCGGGGAAGAGTGCGTATGAGTCATCACAGAGTAAGATGGCCTCATCGAACATCTCATTAGCCAAGAGAGCGAGTACCAGATTATACCGGCCCTCGCTCTCTTTGGGTGAAAGCTTCACAGCCTCCTCTAGCAACGGTACCGCTTGTCCATACTCCTTGGCATCGAGCAGGCTTAGGGCTTCTGCTTGCAAGACAAGGCTTTCCTCTCTCTTTGCTGAGGTGGTCGTACAGGAAGCGAGTAGCACCAGAGTCAGAAACAGGATGGGCACCAGTTTATTCACGGTTGCAGTACCGTCCTCTCTATCTCCATGACCTGCGATCGGTAGAGGTTGGTTATTGAAGAGCCATAGTCAGCTAGCAATTGTATGATGTTTCTGGGATTATTCTCACCATCCTTTCCGTTAAGCCTGTCCCCTGCGTCTCCAAGACCTGGAAGGATGTAGGCAGCATCGTTGAGTACAGGATCCATCCAGAGTGTATATACCTCAGCTCCCTCGATCGCTCGACAGATCCTCAAGGATCCCTTCAAGGCACTGATGACGTTGATGAACTTTACAGACTTGGGCTCAACTTTGTTGTCACGGAGATACTTGACGATGGTTACCAATGAGCCGCCTGTGGCATTCATGGGGTCAGCAAAGATAAGGTCCTTGCCATTGAGGTCCTCGAGCTTGAAGTAGGATTTGTCAAGATCGAGGATGTAATCCATGTTGGCTTCTTTCTTGCTGTCGTCACGCTTGATCTTAAAGAGGGCGAAGGGGGTTACAAAGTCATCGGAGGAGTACTCCTGGATCTCTTTGCTCAGGATCATGCTGGGAAGTAGGGCCCCACGAAGCATGACACACATGACACTGTTCTTTATCAAGGAGTCAACATCAGGAATCCTATGGACTGCATAATTCCTGACAGGGCTGGTTACAGGGGTTTTGGTGATGATGCTGCGTTTGCTCGGAAGTGCAGCATCGGCATAGACATGCGAAAAGAGCATCTCATACGCTCTTTGGATATAGTAGAGGAACTCCTCATGCTCTGTGCTGGGATCGCGGAGCTTTGCAATGAGGCGCGATGCCTGGCCATGCTGCTGCTTGGGTGTCTCAAAGGAGTAGACGTGGATGTTGGGCTCCTGTTCAAAGACCTCCTTGAGGTACTTGCCAATCTCTGAAGCGCTGTCCACCAGACCTTTCCTTGCATTTTCAAGCTGCATGAGGTCGGTCGCATTTTCCAACACCACACATTGGGCAAGAGATTTCTTGTACAGCTCATCAACATGGGCTATCTTCTCTTTGTCACTATCCAAAAGATAGCCGTCAAGGTCTGTAGCATGCAGTATAACTTTATTCATTGGGTATTTTCTCCTGTTTCTTTGGTGATTTTACCCCAAGTGAACCGTTTGTACAAGGAAAGTCAACCCTTAACTGCACCCGCTGTAATCCCTTTGATAAACTGCTGGCTCATTGTCAGGTAGAGAACCAGAACAGGGATAGCCGAAAGAGTGAGGACGGCCAGTACCTTTGACCAGTCTGTCTGGTATTGGCCAAAGAGGCGGGTAACACCAAGGAGAAGGGTCTTTTGATCTTCAGTATTGATGAAAATGAGGGGAAACCAGAGGTCATTCCAAAAGGGTATCAGATTGTAGATGGCAACTGTAGCCAAGGCCGGACGGATCAGGGGAAGGAGTATCATATGATATATCTTAAACGAAGTGGCCCCATCGATGTACGCCGCTTCCATCAGTTCTTTGGGTATTTCACGAATGAAGGTCGTGAGTATGAAAACCCCCACGGGGATTCCCATGGCGATATAGATTGGAGGTAGGGACCAGATGGTGTTCAAGAGCCCCAAGGCCCGAGTAATTTCCAGCAGTCTGATCGAAGCTATCTTGATGGGAAGCATCATGCCTGCTATCAACAGGAAATACAGGAAGGAAGAGAACCGACTTTTCCAACTTGCTAGGGCATAGCCTGCCAAGGAGGTGACGAGGGTCACTATCACCAACGAGAGAGTGACTACCACAAAGCTGTTCTTGAAGTAGGTTAGAAAGTCCCCATCACGTAGGACAGTCGTGTAATTTTTGAAATTCCACTGCTTGGGAATCCAGAAAGGGTTCTCATAAATGGTGAGCCGAGTCTTGAACGAGTTGATAACCAGTACCCACAAAGGGAATAGGACAATGAATACCCATATGAGCATGATGACGTGACTTGGTATATGTCTGTTTTGACGTTTGAGTGAACCTGCCATATTATTCACCTCCTTGGGTTTGCTTAAGTGTGGGAATTACCCCTGCAAGCAGAATGAGGAAGGTAATGGTTGCAATCGCTGCCCCAAGGCCAGCATCTGGGATCCCTATCGGGTGTTGGCCTGCAATACCATACCGATAGAAGAGTGTACCAATGAGATCGGTTGAGTAACCGGGAGCCCCATTGACATTTTCCATGGCGAAGACAATGTCAAAGGCATTGAAGTTATTCACAAAGGTCAACACCGCAATGATACCCACTACAGGCTTGATGAGTGGCAACTTGATGGAGAAGAAGGTTCTGAAAAATCCGGCCCCCTCTATTTTTGCCGCTTCCAATATGTCTTCGCTGATGTTTCTCAGCGCCGCAACAAACATCATCGTTGGAATTCCCATCCATTGCCAACAGGAGACCAGGGCGACGCATGTAAGGGCAGTTTTCGTATCCCCTAGCCATGGGTACTTGAGAAAGGGTAATCCCAAGGAAACAAAAAAATCACCGGACCATACTGGGTTGAGTATGAGTTTCCACAGGTATCCTGTGACCAGGACTGCAAAGGTTGTAGGAATGAATATTATTGTCTGATAAAGCTGCCTACCTTTCATGGTCTCATTGGTGAGAATGACGGCAAATATGATGCCCAGGGCGTTTTGAAAGATCAGATGGATCAAGAAAAAGTACCAGGTATTGGCAAAAGCTCCCCAATACCGCTCTGAGATAGCCGAATCTGTGAAGAGTTTGGTGAAGTTGCCCAAGCCGACAAAACTTCGGCTCTGGGAGCTGTTTCCCGTGTAGAGACTGATTCTCAAGGAATCGATCATAGGGTATGCCATAAAGACAATATAAAAGAGTAGGGCAGGTATCAGATAGAGAAACCAATGCCACTGATGGTTCTTTTGTAAGGAAGATTTTGTTTTCGACATGCATGCTCCTTCACCAGATTGAAGATAGGGTTGCCCAATTGGTTGGACAACCCTAGTGAAAATACAAATGCGCCCTGTTACATAAGTTTCTGGATGGAGTCAGCAGCCTGTCTGGCAGTGATATCGCCTTTCATAACCTTGATAACCGCTTGGTCCATTGGTGAGTAGAGATTCATCAGAGCCGGCCATACGAAGCGGGCATCGGTCTGCTTGCCTGCATTGAGGGCTAAAAACTCATTTGCATGGGGATTTTCCAGTGTGATGGCAAACTTTATCATTGGGAAGAAGCCGCTAGGTAGGTTCTGGCTTGCTTTGGTGGCACCCTCTTC
This sequence comes from Sphaerochaeta sp., assembly GCA_016342655.1. GTDB lineage: Bacteria > Spirochaetota > Spirochaetia > Sphaerochaetales > Sphaerochaetaceae > Sphaerochaeta. The sequence continues at coordinate 110,872 of JAEINL010000002.1, forward strand.
GGTGCAGAGCCATGCAAGGAAGGCCTGGGCCTCTATAGGATAAGCAGTATTCTTGTTCATCGTAATGGCCATGTCAGGGTGGAAGGTTATAGCAGTCTTGTTACCCTTGGGAGCAGGAATGGCAAAGAGGCCCCAGTCAAAGGTCGCATCATCATACACCCCTGCTGTCCAGCTGCCATCGACGAACATGACGGCCTTCTGGCTGTTGAACAGGATCTGGCTATCATTATAGGTTACTGCTTCAAAACCTGAAGGACAGTACTTGGCCACATCGGCCATAGCCTGGTAAGCCCTGACAAAGGCTGTATCATTCATCTTTAATACGCCTGTCTCGTACTTGACCCGCTGTTCTGAGCCGCCAATGAAGTTTGGTAGCAATCCAAGGAAGAAGGTCTCAAAGATGTCCCACTCATCAGCGAGGCCGTTGGCGATTGGCGTGTAGCCACGGCTCTTGAGCTTGGCATTGAGAGCGAGGAACTCTTCCCATGTCTGTGGAATTGTAAGTCCTTCTTTCTTGAAGATGTCCTTGTTGTAGTAGACAGCGTGGGAGACTGCTGCAAAAGGAACTGCGAACTGTGTTCCATCAGGCATCTGCCAAGGAGCACGGTTGGAAGCGCTGAAGTTTTCCTTGAGGCCTGTGATGTCAGAGCAATCAGCAAAATAACCAGCATTGAAAAGCTCTTGGCCAGCAGCATACGAACGGGCGTACATGAGGTCTGGTCCGGTCTTGCTGTCCAATTGCAGACGGAGGGTTGCATTGTAGTCTGGTGGGTTGGTCGGCTGGAACTTAATCGACACATTCGGAGCAACCTTTTTGTATTCAGAGAGCAGACGGTTCATCTGCTCGACATCATCGGTTCTCCAGGATCCTATGGTAAGCGTTACAGAATCGCCTGCCATATCCTTGGTTCCTTGGCTGCTAAGAGGTAGTGCCAAGCTCAAAAGAAGTAATACAACGATAAATCCATACAGTCTTTTCATCAGTAGCTCCTTTAAATTTGTATGCAAATAGTATAGCACACATATAGAAAGTGTGAACTAATTTGGTAATAGTGAAACAAAACACTAATTTGGTAATAGTGAAACAAAACGGTCTCCTATAAAGTAGATTGCACATTTTTCTTTTTCACTTATTTACCTCCAGTATTCTAGACAAGCAGAGCCCGGGCATGTGCAACCCCGTCAGGGGCCTGGATCTTCAATTCCTATCTGGGATGCTTGGTTTTAATGACAAAGACCGGAGTGTAAGACTCTTGGTAAGGATGCAAAGTAGAACTGATTAGGGGCAAGTACAAAAGCATAGACACCAAAGACTATTGTGGTTGAGTAGGTATCTGGATAGGCGCCTGCAACAGAAAGATACATGCCGTTGCCTCCTTTTCCGAGCAAAGGGGCTTACGTATCTCACCTTGCTTTCCCGGCACTCGCTCGGTAATGGAACCATGGTAATGCTTCCTCTACTTTCGCTTCGTTGGGGAATGAGAAGAAGGAAAGAGGAAATACAGCAGGATCTTTTTCCTGTGAACATCCATACATCCAATTACTCTGTTAGGCTAGCACTGGCTCTATTTGTGGTCAGGGCAAGGGCACGATACTTACTTGGTATACGTAACAAAAAGTACAAAGAGTGTAATATGATATATATAAGCTTATATTGGTATGAAATAAGTTCTTGATTTAGCTAAAAATCCATTACAAATTTGTTTAAAGTACAAATGATGTCATATGATAGATAAAGTAAAAAATATATAATTTGTTTAAATATATACAAAAAATAATTTCTGTATAAGAATAATGAAAATTATAAAAAATAAAAATACTTTGTATTGACATATGTTTCAAAAGTCAGTACTCTTCATTCAAGAAATCAAATATTAGAAAAAAAAGGATGATTCCATGAAAAAAATAATTACCTTAATAGCTCTTATGACACTAGTAACCACCTTCGCATTCGCAACAACGCCTCCCGCATTCCTTCAGCTGAACATGCATGTCGAAGAGTCCATAGCAACCAAAATTACAGATGGTCATATAGCCTATGCTGCATTATTTGATGAGTCGGTAATCCTTACCGTAAAGGAGGTTGTCCTTGATAATGCCAATTCCGCTACTGACACAGAGTTCTACTTCAACATCCTGACGAACAAAGCGAACGCAACTCTCCAAGTTTCTGTAAGACCGGTCAGCTTTATGAGACAGGGTGGTGGAGCCTCTGCAATCAAATACTGGATTTATGAAACCGACAAGAGTGGAAATGGCTTACTATCAGCAGGTTCAACTAGTCCTTTCCAAAACTTTTACACTGTAACTTCTGCCGGAAATGGCCAGAGAATGCTTGATAGCAGAAAGCTGATTGTAGAAGTGAGCAACGAGGATTTCCAAAGCACCGTAGCCGGTGATTTCCAAGCCACAATTGCCTTACAGGTTTCCTCTAACTAATTCCCCAACAGTCCGAGTCTGAAGCTGTTGTCCTTGCACGGGCAACAGCTTTTTTGTTGTTCGGGGAGTACGTACAAATGTACTAAAGAATTACTTTCATATTGACTTTAATTTGTACTGAATGATGGTGTTATGTACGAATTGCTCTAGAAAGGGTGAAGACTCCCCAATCAAAAGTTGTCTTCACCCTGCAAATGATACTGCTTCTAGTAGTTTGCAACATTCTTGCTTGGTGAGCAAGTATTCGGACAGGAATCCATCGCAAAATTGCTAGTAGTGAAACAAAGCCGTTGAAGTGTGAATTCCTGTGGCTATTTTAGCTAAAATCATCCATACCATGAAACATGGTACCAATTTGTCATTTGGGGAGGACAAGAAAAAGATAGTGTGATACTGTTTACCAATCTTTCTCTGATGAGGTGAACTATGAATCTAGTGTTTCTCGGCCCTCCAGGTGCCGGAAAAGGGACTATTGCGTCCCAGGCGAAAGTACAGTATGACATCCCGCACATTTCAACCGGGGACCTGTTCCGCAATCATATCAAACATGAAACAGAATTGGGCAAGCAAGTCAAGGCCATCCTATCCAGGGGGGATTTGGTTCCTGACAGCATTACCATCGCCATGGTCAAAGAGCGACTTGCAGAAGATGATGCCAAGAAAGGCTTCATCCTTGACGGTTTCCCAAGGACTATTATTCAGGCAGAGGCTCTTGAAGGGATGACAACTTTGGATGCAGTCGTCAATTTCAAACTTGGCCGTGAAGAGATAATCAAGAGACTTTCGGGACGCAGGATGTGTAAATCCACCGGAAGAATCTATCACCTTATCTATGATCCCCCCAAGAAAGAAGGCCTCGATGATGAGACAGGAGAGCCTTTGATGCAACGCGATGATGACAAGCCTGAGGCAATCGCCCATCGTCTTGATGTCTACCTAGAGCAGACCGAACCTCTTATTGCCTTCTATAAGGAGGAAGGGTTGTTAGTTGATATTGATGCCTCTCACTCTCCTGATACTGTTATGGCAGAATTGGTCAGTGTCCTGAAATAGCAGGAAAACTAGAGATGATCCTACAGGTGATAGCTATAAGCAATGAAGACCTGCCATGCATTTGGTAGGTCCTCGTTGTTGCTTATCCAGGCTCCTTGTCTGCCTTGTTCCAAAAAAAAGGTTCCTACATCTATGAGAATGCTCGTCAATATAGGGACAATAAAAAGGGTGATGGGGTTGCGAACATTTCTCCTCAATCAATGTTTCGTTTAAGGTTGAACCTTCTTTCCTCAGTTCGTTGCATCTACTCATCATGACCAGACTATCATTGACTACAACTCCCGTTACTGCCAACATGCCAAAGACAGCACACTCAGAGGATGCCCCATCGTCATATGTTCGAGTATAGCTCCAACAAATTCGAAAGGCATAGCAGACATGATCACCAGAGGATATATTTAAAATATACCCTTAAAAGAGTTTAGTTGTTTTTGATATCATGGTATGATGATAAGAGGGTAGTATTAAAAAAATGCTTGTTGATTTTTACCTGACAAGATGTCTTAATACCTAATTAATGGTGGAGGAAACTCATGCAAAAGGAATTAGAGAAATCAGAGAAACATACAAAAGCTCAATTCTGGAAGTGTGCTTTACAAGTAAACCCCTTTAATTATAACTCGAAGTATAGAAACAAAGATCATGGATTATCTGAAGATGAATATAATAACAAACTTCGTCAAGTTGCATTAGAAAACAATATCAAAATTTTGGGAATAGCAAATCATGGTAGCGTTGAAGAAATCGACAATATCCGCAAAGCGATGGAAGGTTCTGGAATTATTGTTTTTCCTGGATTTGAAATAGAATCGTAACTGTTTAGTCGTGCAAAATTATTAGCTAATTATATCCATGACAAGCATATAATCAATCTTTAGAGTTTCAAACCATCTTTCCTGAGGGGAGGCCTTCTAGGGCCTTCCTTGTGTATCTCCTGGGCTTTTGGACGCCTATATAGACGTTTAAATGTTTGTATAATATACAGTTATATATGTTTTAAGGTTGACTTTCACCCTTTTCTCATGCTACAATGGACAGCATAAAAGAGGGGTTGTCCATGGGTAAGAATCGCAAAAACAGCAACGATAATGAAGTCTTGAAAGGGACTTCATCAAATATCCCCGCTGATCTTCCTGCTGATATCCAGGCCCTTTTTGCAATCATTGAATCCCTAAGGGATATCGTCGCAGCTCAAAACAGGATCATTGAATCCAACAACAGTGCTGATCTTCCTTTGGACATCAGATCCCTTGTCGCTACTATCATATCCCTGAATGAAACCATCGAAGCACTTACCAAAGCCGTAAGCGTAAATTCGAGCCCCCTACAAAGATCATGAACAATATCCGACAATGATAATCGTTGGAGGATATGATGATG
>JAEINL010000072.1 GCA_016342655.1 Sphaerochaeta sp.
CAATAAATGATGATTTATTGGATGTTTTAGGCATAAAAGAATAGGGTTCTGCACCCTAAGGATGAAACGTTACAGATCTATAGAGGGATAAGCCAAAAAAAAGGCAAGAGAAAGGGGCCCATTTATATGCACCTGACCCCTGAATTACTTACCCCTCTATTCAACTCTCACTTGAAGCAGACAATTGCCTTTGGTCCCAGGACGCGGAGGGTGGAAGACTCTGTTGCAAACAGGGTCAGTTCCTCAGTGTCATGGGATTCGTAGCCAAGAGCTAAATCCTGACCGATGGTCAGCTCGAGGTTTTCACTGTCATAGGGTACAAGGATGGCTCTTTCGACTGAACTGGCAAAGACCACCTTGCTTCCGAGATTGCGTTCTCTTCGAAGAGAGCAAGTTTCTCAACTGCAGCATCAAGGCTGTCAAAGTCAATGTCCTTTGCCCCACGGGAAAGATTGTCCACTTCCCAGGAAATGTAGTATTCAGAATATACTTAAGCTGACTGACTGGGGCTCCCCGGTTCGACCCCCAAGGAGAATCTTCTGATAGTTCCTAGTGTTTCATTCCCCAACGAAGCGAGAGTAGTGGAAGCATTACCATGTTTCCATTACCGAGCGAGTGCCGGGAAAGCAAGGTGAGATACGTGAGCCCCTTGGCTCGGAAGAGGAGGCAACGCCTCCTCTTTCCAGGGCTTGCCCTGGGGTATTGATACCTTTCATTTGTCTTTTTTTTAAAACCATATGAAATATTAGTTTGTTGTTTACTCTTTCTACTTGACGTGTTTACTACACTCTAAGAATGTATTCTCCTTCCTAACTGATACAAATTCCTTAATGATTTGTTACTTAAGCTGTATTATACTATATACGTTAATGTTATCAAAGTTGTACCAATGGAGGATTTCCCATGGCTTTGAAGTTTAAGACCATACTTACGCAATTGCAGATGAAGATTATCTCAGGTGAGTGGAGTGAAGGCTTCAAGATTCCAACAGAAATGGAGCTATGTACCCAGTATGGGGTCTCCCGTGTGACAATACGCAGAGCCCTTGAGGACATAGTTGCCCATGGATACATCACACGAACAAGGGGTCGAGGCTCCTTTGTCCTGTTCAATAGGGAACTTGTTGACCTGACTAATTTTCAAACCTCTGATAGGCCGATCAAAGGGCGCTACAAGATACTGCTCAAGGAAATGCTCTTTGCAACAGTAGTTGATAGGCAACAGATGGATGTTGGTGATCTACCTGCAAATAATCAGATTTTACATGTGAAAAGCCTGCATTTTTTGGGCGACAAGCCCACTGTGCTCAGTGACTACTATATAGCATCCAAGTTTGCAGAACCTCTGATCCAGATGGATGAGTATTGCGAAAAGTCGGTATTTGAGATACTCAGCAATCACAATGGGCAGAAATGTTCTTTTGCCGGTGGCAAAGTAGCTGCCATCAATCCAAATGAGGAGATAGGCAACCATCTCCAGATCGAACACAGGTCAGCAAACCTATGGTGTAGGGGAATGTGCGTCCTCGAGGATGGCACTGTTGTAGGGCGTTGCACGAAGATTTTTAATGGTCTTGTCTATGAATTTTCGCTGGAATCATTCCCTGCCTCATAGCACAGGCCTCGATAGAACCAGTTGGATTTGGTTTTCTTCTTACATACCTACAATTCTCAAATGGTAAGCACGTTTGAAAACATACGTTCAATGTAGCGATTTGGTTTCATTTATCATTGTGTTTTCTTGACAATTCAAGTATAAATGTATAAGAAACTTACAATTTATTTCCATCCCCCACATTTGGAGAAAACCACAATGCAAAGAACAATCATTACCATGTTGCACGATGCAGCAAAAAAATATGGCAATCGAGCATATACAAACACCAGAATGGATGAGGGCTGGACTGCAAGCTCCTACATTCAGACCGACGCCCAATCCGACGCTGTTGCTGCCTATCTATTGTCAGCAGGCTTCAAGGCTGAACAGAGTGTAGGTATTCTCAGTGAGGGTAAGAGCTCTTGGGTTACCTGTGAGCTGGGAATCATAAAAGCCCGGGGTATCAGTGTTCCCCTCTCCATCAAGCTGACACCAGAGGAAATTGCATTTAGGATCAATCACAGTGAAGCGTATGCCATTGCTGTTAGCAGCAACACCCTTGCCAATACCATCAAGGCTCTTTCTTTTTTTGACCACAAGGTCTTGTTCATCTATCTTGATGAGATGGATGAAAGGCTGAAGAAGCTGGCTGAAGAAGCTAATTGGAAGGAAGGGGAGGATTATGTTACCTGGGGATTCATGCTCGAATCAGGAGAAAAGGCCCTTAAGAAAGATCCTGAGTTGGTTAAGAATGTTGAAAAGGAAATAAGTGAGAATGACACCATCAACATTTGTTATACCAGTGGCACAACAGGCAATCCTAAAGGGATTATGCTTACCCACCTGAACTATTGGACCAACACCCATGATGCTGTTGAACTGTTCCAATTGCCTGATAACCTGTATGAAACCCTGATAGTCCTTCCTGTAGACCACTCTTTTGCCCATACCGTTGGAATCTACACTTCAATGATCAGGGGTATTACCCTACACTTTGTAGACTCCCGTGGGGCAAACGCCTCCATCATACGTAACTTCCCGAAAAACCTGGTTGAACTTGAACCCTTCTTCATCATGACTGTCCCTTCCATTACCGGAAATTTCATGAAAAAGATGACCCAGGGTATCCATCAGAAGGGTGCGTTCATCGAAGGTATCTTCAATCGTGGTCTTGAGGCGGGTATTCTTCGTAATGGTGATGGCTTCCGCCGTCCCGGTACTTGGGTGCAGATAAAGACTTGGCCTGCATATACGCTTGCCAACAAGTTGGTGTTTCCCAAGCTCCGTGCAATCTTCGGCAAAAGGATGCTCTACTGTGTAGGCGGGGGAGCCCTTCTTGAAGCAAAGCAACAGAAGTTCTTCGCTGCGATAGGCCTCCCTGTATTTCAGGGCTATGGCCTTACAGAAGCCGCTCCCATTATCAGCAGCAACTCTCCCTTGCTCTACAAGTTTGGTACCAGCGGCATGGTCACAGGTTCTGAAACCTGTAAGATCATGCTTGACGACGAGCATGAGGCGAAGGTGGGACAGAAAGGCGAGATAGTCATCAAGGGTGAGAATGTCATGAAAGGGTACTTCAAGAACCCTAAGGCATCAGAAGAAGCCCTTCGTGATGGTTGGCTTTGGACAGGAGACCTTGGGTACTATGATGAGGATGGCTTCTTGGTGGTTACAGGAAGGGCAAAGGCCCTCTTGATCGCCAAGGATGGTGAGAAGTACAGCCCGGAGGAAGTGGAAGAGGTGATGGTCAATAACTTGCCTATCCTGAACCAGCTCATGGTGTACAACGACCACGAGGTCATAACCACCGCATTGGTTACGTTGCAAGATGATGTGGTTACAAAATTGATAGAAGAGAAGGGTTGCAAGGATCCACAGAGTGCACTCATGGCTATAGAAGAGAATCTTACGTCATATGAGAAGCATGCGACTTCCATTCCCAATGTTTGGCTTCCTGTAAGGTTTGCAATCATCGAAAAGCCCTTTAGTGAGGCTGATGGACTAGTAAACTCTACCATGAAATTAGTTCGTTATAAGACTGTAGAGTTCTATAAAGAAAGGATTACTGCCATGTATACTGGTGAATCAGAAAACAGGAAAGAAAATCTGAAAGTTATTAAGAACCTGTTTTTTTAGGACTAAACCCTTCTCTTCAGTATACACATGTAAGGAAACAGGCGGAATATACAGATTTCGCCTGTTTCTCGTATCTGTAACAATAGACATGCTTCGTAAAATGTGTAACGATTTTTGTAGGAGCTAGTTATATGTATGTAGGGACGCTGTGACACAGGTAATGTACTACGCTTGCAAAAGTAAAGAACATTGATTCTGGAATCTTTTTAGGAATAGATGGGAACGAACAAATGGTTTCCCCCATTTTAGGAGGGCAATTATGAAGAGAGTATTAGTTCTGGTGTTGTTAGTGCCCATACTTGCATTGACAATGATTTCGTGTGACGCAGATATGCGTTCAAACATAGCAAACCTCATGGACGGGTTTGGTGGTAACGTCTATGAAGATGCTGGCTTTATAGTGGCAAATACCGCACAGGCAGAGGCTGCTGCGGTTATAGTTGCTGCAATAGGAACAGATGCTGAAGATGCTGATGCTGATGGCTTTGGTGTGACTATCCCTGCACCAGCAGTCGGAACCAAAGTGTTGGCTCCTCAGTCAGAGGCTGAGCAGACTGTGTTGAAAGACAATCTTGGTGATGCCTTTAATTCTGATACACAGAAAGAACAATTGCTAGAAGAGCTTAAGAAGCCAGTGACTGATCCAACCCAGATAGCAGCTGCACAAGGGACTGTAGAAGTTTTCAATGCGACTCTTGATGCATTGAAAACCCAACTTGGTTCAGGTGATACTGAACTTGGCAAAACCTTAGAGAAATTGAAACTCCCAGTAATTGCTAGTGGTGATGACCTCACCCATGGTGACATGCTTGCTTTGCAGTTGATGACAGATCTTATCAGTAATACCGTTGCCACTCTCACCGAGATTGGGGGTACGTTAGCTGGAGCAACTGACGCTGCGCTTGGTGATCCAGCAAACAAGGACAAGGTTCTATCCATCATTGATGATGCCCTGTTTGCCGCTGAGGTGGCTGAACAGATTTCAGGTGCTGCTTCCATTGACTTCACTGGTCTTCTTGTTGATGACCTTGAGGGTCTTCTGAATCGGGGTGCTAGGGGTACACGAGCAGTAGAAACTATTGCACTTACAGATGCAGAGGATTTTATTGGCACAATCAATGCTTTGGCTCCAACAATTGTTGAGCTGATGGGCATTACCTACGATGGTACAAACTTCATCTATACCAATGCCAAGTACAAGAGCTTCCTGCTTAACCAGCAGATCTATCGCTCTTCCATGGAGCAGGCTTTGAAGATGATGGAATTGGGCAATATAGCAAAGAGTGATATGGATAATTTGAATTTTGATACTTCCACTCTTGTCAAGTATGCTTTGTCTGTGTTCATCACAGAGCATCATGCTTTCTGGGAAAGTGAAGAGGCAAGCGATGCAACAGCTACTGACCCTAACGTGATCATAGCTCTGTATCTCAATGATTCTGCTGGTAACAAGAAGTTGGGTTTAGGAACGCTTACTAAGGATGATGTACTGACCCAGCCTACTGGCATCACAGGATTTGATTATGCCAATTGGCCTACATTCCTGAAAAACAATTCTTTGGATTATTACAAGGCTATTATTAACAACATTATACGGATCAACGATGCTGCTGGAATAACTGCAGAATTAAGCACTGAGCTCATTAAATTCCGCGATGCTGCATCTACTGAAGATGGTCTAACTAAATGGTATAATGAGTTATAAGGAGGAGCATACTATGAAAAATATTACACTAATAAGCATTGTAATTGCTTTGGTTCTACTGGTAGTGGCTCCTTTGGCTGCTACAGATTATAGCCCTGACAACGATATCTACAAGCAGACTGGAGAGCCCTTCATGGGTACCAGTACCAGGGTCTTGAGTATGGGTGGTGCAGGTTTGGGCGTAAAAGGATATTATGACAGTTTCCTGATTAACCCTGCAAACTTAGCAGGAGGAGGTTTCAAACTTTCACTTCCTGCCATAACAGTCACCGCTTATAACCCAAAGGCAATTTTGGAAAGTGGTGCGATCGATGATTTTCAAGAGGGTACCGATTCTGGCATGCTTTCTGGTGCATCGAAATTCTTGGGCACTATCAAGAAAGGCTATGGAGATCTTGTAACCACTGATGCCTCTGTTGTTCTCACCCTTGGTGGGTTTGGTATTGCCCTTGAAACTCAAGAACGCATAATGACCTACAAGCCAGGTGTTGATTTGACAGCAACTAACCTCATAGCTCAGATTACTACTGCTGCTACTGTTGGATTTGGCTTGAACTTCGAACTAGTCCCTAATGCCATTTCCTTGGATGTTGGTGTTTCTGGAAAAGCTATTTACAAACTCTACCTTGAGAAACAAAGTGCTTCAAGCATCACTGATATGGTAGCTGATGATACTGCAGATCCTGCTGAGAAGTTCCTCAATGATGTTCCTCTCGCAGCCGGGTATGCACTTCCTCTCTCTGCTGGTGTGAACTTGAATTTCCCATTTGGGCTACGATTCTCTACAGTTGCCAGAAACTTCAACGGAAACTATTCCATGGAAGTTTTCCCCTCAGTCAATGACTGGGCAGAAAAGGTATTGGGTAGCTCTCTTACTACTCCCAATACTACCACTGGTACTGATTCAGGGACGTTTGAGGTTGTGTCTGACTGGAAACTTGATGCCGGCCTTACCTGGGCACCCAATATCGGGTCCCTCATCAGACCGATCATCGCCGTTGATGTGCTTGATGTGATGTCGCTTTCTGGTTTGGAAGATGATGCCTTGGCAAGAGGCTTCTTCAGCCAGACAAGACTTGGTGCTTCAGTGCGACTGCTCTCCTTGCTTGATGTTCGTTACGGTATCAACCAGGGATATCAGAGTATTGGTGTTGGGCTAGACTTGCTCATCTTCCACCTCGATGCAGCTTACTACCAGCTAGAGTATGGTAATGATCTCGGAGACAAGCCCATTGATGCTGTCTCTGTGCGATTCTCCCTTCTCTCACGCTAGTGATTGTCCTCTCTCATGTAGATTGCCCTCCCTCGAAAGGAGGGCAATTTTTAGTCTACGTAGAGTGTACGGTTTCTTATATATCTCTTATTGTATTGTATTTTGTTACCTTGATAACAATTTGTAAATGTTTGAACTATCCTGATGATTTTTACTATACTTTGTAACTATTCCCATGCTATAGTTTTGTCATATTACATAGAGAGAGAGGTCTATTATGGCAAGCTTTGGAATTTGGGGTCTTATTCCACCCGTACTAACCATTACCCTGGCATTCATTACCAAGGATGTGATGGTATCGCTATTTTTGGGAATTTTTTCAGGTGCCCTGATTGTTGCAGGCGGGAATCCCCTTGTAGCAATTCTCAACCTTACCGATATGCTCGCAGACTCGTTGAATGACGGATGGAACATCCGCATCTTCCTGTTCTGTGCCCTCCTTGGAGGACTGGTAGGAATGCTCAGCAGAACTGGTTCTGCCCGAGCTTTTGGCCGTTGGGCAGCCGACAAGCTTCACACATCCAAGACAAGCCTCCTGATGACCTGGTTCTGTGGCTTGCTCATATTCATCGATGACTACTTCAACAGCCTTGCAGTAGGAACTGTCATGCGTCCCATCACAGACAAGAACGGTGTTGCACGCGCACAGCTTGCCTACATTCTTGACTCGACAGCGGCTCCTGTCTGTATCCTTGTCCCCATCTCCAGCTGGGTAATCACGGTCATGTCTATCGTAAAAGGGTCTGAAGGCTTCTCTGCTCTTGGAGTAAGTGAATTTACCTTCTTCATCCGTTCGGTTCCCTATAACCTCTATGCCTTGCTTACCCTGGGTATGGTGCTCTACATCATCCTCAGCGGTCGAAACTACGGCCCTATGGCCAAGAGCATTGCCTACGCAAAAGAGACCGGTAAACTCTATAATGAAGAGTACGGCCCTGCTCCTGGTGAGATCGATGATGGGGGTGAGGTAAATGCTGCCAAGGCAAGGCCTTTGGACATGCTGTTTCCCATCATAATACTCATCGCCTCTGCTGTAATTCTTTTCCCCATGACTACCTACCTTGGTGCCATCGATGGTGAAGGCATTGCAACCCTCGGAGCCGCAATGGCCTCCATGAGTCTTGGTGATGCATTCAACAATACAGATGCCTCCATGGCTCTCTTCTACTCAATCATCTTTACTCTGGTAATCTCCTATATCTACTATACCGCACGCAAGCTCTTCACCATCAAGAGTGCAAGTGAAGCCATCGGTGAGGGTATCAAGAGCATGGTACCAGCCCTGATCATCCTGACCATGGCCTGGACCATCGGTTCTATCATCAAGAGCAGCCCTGAAGATGGCGGCCTTGGTCTTGCAGGATACCTCAGTGAAGTGGTCGTCGGTGGTGGTTTCCCCATTGCCCTCATCCCGGTCATTGCCTTTGCCCTGTCTGCCTTGATTTCCTTCTCGACGGGGACCTCATGGGGCACATTCGCCATCATGATCCCCCTTGTGATGCCCATTGCAGTCGGACTCGGCCAGGCTCTGGGTCTCGGTGGGTCAGACCTTCTCAATGCAGCTCTGATCAGTGTCAGTGCGGTTCTCGGTGGCTCGGTCTTCGGTGACCATGCCTCCCCGATCAGCGACACAACCATCCTTTCTTCAACAGGTGCAGGTTGTCCTCACCTTGAGCACGTTGCAACACAGATTCCCTATGCTATAACTGTAGCAGTCTGTGCCTTGGTTGGATTTATCTTTGGAGGAATCTTCCTGAACGTCCTTGTTGCTTGGATAGCTACCCTTGCGGCCTTTGCCGTTGCTATGGTGGTTCTTCCCCGCGTATATGCAAAGTAACTGATTTGTTTGTAGTGAATTGTAGCCCTCCAATTTTGGAGGGCTATTCTTTCACCTACTAGTTGGTTAAGGAGTTTCGCTGACAAGAACTTACAAAGGACATTTCAATTGGTATTTGTTAAGAAATTTTCCAAGGAAATCCAGACTACCATTAGGAGGACACAATGGACAACTATATGCCAGCCTTAACAGTCGGGGAATTTCTGAAGGAAGAGTTCATGGTTCCCCTTGGTCTCAGTGCATACAAGCTTGCAAAGGATATCAATGTACTGGTAAGCCGTATTCAGGAGATTTTCGCCAACAGGAGAAAACTCTCGATGGATACCGCCCTACGCCTTGCTCATTACTTCGGAGCCAGTGACGAATACTTTGCCAACCTGCAGACAAAAATCTCTCTTGAAGCTGAGAAGCTGACGATCAAGAAAGAAATAGCATCACTGCCAACCTATGCCCAGACTATAGCAAAGCAAAAGTTCTCTCATACATGATTCGACCTAGAGCACGGACAACAATAATCTGGCGTCTGTCTCGTATAGCCCTCTAATTTGGAGTGCGATTTTTCTGTTTGCTATAGAATGCGAAGAATCGTATACTCATAGACGGAGGCTCGTATGAATATTGTCAAGATCAAAGCACAAGTGAAAGAGTACGATTGGGGCAATTCGTCCTTCATCCCTACACTTCTCGGACAAAAACCTGATGGGAAACCCAAGGCGGAACTCTGGATGGGAACCCATCCAAGTGGAGAATCCCTCATCGACGGCACAGACCAGAAGCTCTCTGACTTCCTTCGATCGGACAGTCTGCACTGGTTCGGACAGGATCATCTTGATTGGTTTGGCCCTGAACTACCCCTCTTGCTCAAGGTCCTGGCCATTGAATCCCCCCTTTCCATCCAGTGCCATCCCTCTGAATTCCAGGCGAGAGAAGGGTGGGAGCGTGAACATGCCTTCCGTACCCGGTTCCCCAAGGAACTGTGGAACTACAAGGATCCCAATAGGAAGGCAGAGGTTATCTATGCTCTTACCCCTGTTACCGCAATGTGCGCCTTCCGTCCTTTGGAGAAGATTCTTCCTACCCTAAAATCCCTCATCCCTGTTGGCTTTGCCAAGCATTTCTCAGCCTTGGATGCAGAGACCTCAGATGGGAAGCTTGCTCAGCTTTTTGAGAAACTCTACACCATGAAGAAGGAGGAGCTTGTACCCCTTATCAAGGAGTACATCGATTCCTTGCGTGAGAGGGAGGACCTTCCTTTCTCCTCAGCTGATGGTTTCTTTTTGGAAAGCAAGGGCATTGCGCTGACCTGCTTCGAGATGTATCCACAGGATCCCGGTCTGTTCTGTCCCTTCCTGCTCAATGTCAAACACCTCTCCGAGGGACAAGCCCTCTATCTTGAGCCAAGGACACTACATGCCTATGTGTTGGGCAACGGCATAGAGCTGATGAGCTCGTCGGACAATGTCCTGCGAGGTGGTCTCACTAACAAGAAGGTCGATGTGCGCGAGCTGTTGAGGATATTGGAAATCAAAGGAAAGGAGGTGGAGCCTGTGCTTACCTTGGTCGGCAAGTCAGGAAGAAAACACCTACTCACTCCAACAGAGGAATTCCACCTCATGGTATGCCCCTCAGGGTCCTACCACATCCATGATCGAAAAAGCATTGAGCTCCTGTTTTGTACTGAGGGGAAGGCAACCTTTACCAACGGAGGAGACAAGCTTGTCATAACCCAGGGTGAGTGTTATGTGGTAGCCGCTTCCCTGTCTGAGTATCAGCTGGAAGTTGAGGGAAATCTTTTCATAGCAGACGTTCCACGGTAAATATCTATTGTCGTTTTGGTTTTATGTCAGTACGTTTAGGCACGTGTAAGGGTGTCAGAGTATGAAAAAAAGATCTGGGAGTGTATTGTCCCTCATAGCAAGGTATGCCGTTTTGGTAGCCATTATTGTACTTGTCCTGATTGCCGTGGATATCTTCCTCGACAGACAGGACAAGATTGTCTACTCTCCACCAAAACCCTTGGTTGTTGTGCAGCAGAGCCAGCAAGGGAGCGTTGCACAGCGGGGTGTCTTCCTCTCCTATGTCCAGGCACAAGATAGCATACCTGTCATAGCCTTGGTAGGCGGGACCATAGAGACGTTTCCTGTCTCTGTAGGACAGCTAGTCAAGAAAGGCGAGGTCTTGGCTACCATCGACAGCGAACCCTTCCTACAGCAGGCAAAACAGGCAGAGGCAACCTACCTAGCCAGTGAGAGCACCTTTACCAGGATAGCCTCCCTCTTCCAGAACAAAGCGACTACAGAACAGAATTATGACCAGGCGAAGGCACAACGTGATGCTGCCAAAGCTCAGTATGAAATTGCAAACCTGCAACTTGGGTATGCCACTGTCAAGGCTCCAGTGACAGGGACCATCCTGATGAAGAACAGCTCCATAGGCAGCCTTACCGGTCCTCAGCAACCCCTGTTGGTCATGGCTGACCTGTCCACCCTTGTAGTCAAGGTCGAGGTCCCTGAGACCTACTATGAGAAGTTCTGGAACAACCTTGATGGACTGCACATTGCGATAACCAATCCCAGTTGGAAGTCCCCCATTGAAGCCACGCTTTCTCATATCGACCCCTTTGTGCACAGTGCATCAAAAACCTTTACCCTAGAGGCTCTCTTGGATACTGCAGAGGAACTTGTACGCCCTGGGATGGCAGTTTCAGTGTGCATCACCTACCAAGAGCAGGAAGGGGTTTACCGCATGAGCCAATCGATTCGCAAGAGTGATGGCTCATGGTATGTTTACCATCCCGAGACGCAACGGGTCGAATACGTACGCAGGAGTGTCGAGCTTGAAGACGAAGAGTTCTTCAAGGTCCCCGATGCCTATCAGAAGAGCTCCTTCGTTGTCGATGGTCAGCATATCCTGTTTGACAACCAAGAGGTCCGTGTTAGGGGAGACCTCCTGTGAAGGTATCAAAGCAGGCGATACGGCATCCGGTTATCATCGGAATGCTGCTCATTGTGCTCATGGCCTTTGGCCTATATAGCTTTACAGGCCAGAATATCGAGTTTATGAGTGACATAAACATGCCCTCCATCATGGTCTTTTCCCTCTACCCCGGAGCAGGGGCCGAGGATGTGGAGAAAGAGGTCACCAATATCCTCGAAGATGAGTTTGTGACACTGCCCAACTACAAATCCATGGATTCGGTGTCCAGCAACTCCATGAGCATGATCACCATCTACTACCAGGATGGCAGTGACCCCTACGACCAGCTTGAAGAGGTGCGCTATAGGATAACAACCCTGCTTTCTGACCTTCCCAATAACTTGGAGGGGGAACCCCTTGCCCTGGTAGGGGGAGCTAGCATGCTTCCCATCCTTACCTTTTCCATCACTGGGGGAAAAGACATAGGAAGGGTGACTTCCTATGTCCAGGATGAACTCATCCCAGCGATTAGCCAGATACAGGGTGTGGCTGAGCTCACCGTCCATGGACAGCAGGAGCTTGAGGCCTTTGTACAGCTTCGCCTCTCTGATCTCTCTGCAAGGAAGATCAGCGTAACGCAAGTGTTTAATCTCATCGGCTATGCGAATAGCCGCCTTCCTCTTGGGACGGTAGAATACCAGGGGAAAACGCTCGACCTTCGGTATGGGGGAGAGTTTTCCTCCTTGGAAGATCTCAAGCGTATCGCAGTCGGGTACACCGAGATGGGGACTCCCATCAGACTGGAAGATATTGCCTCTGTCTCCTTGCGATACCCAGACCCTACCTATTCTGTGGAGACTGACAGGGCTTCACTGCTGGTCGCCAATGTGACCAAACGTAGCGACGGAAATATTGTGAAGATCAACAAGGCCATCAGGGCCTTGCTTGAGGAAGAAGAGCAAAAGAGTGGGGGAGCGCTCACGTTCTCCATCATAGGGGACGACAGCAGGACTACCATGGCATCGTTGTACACGGTCATAAGAAGTGGGTTGGCGGGAATCCTCATGGCTATCCTGGTCATTGTCCTCTTCCTTGGTGATACGCGATCGACGCTCATCATAGGCTTCTCCATACCCCTGTCTCTGCTGTTCGCCTTCATCGGCATGCGAGCCATGGGCATTACCGTCAACCTGATGAGCCTGTCAGGACTGGTAGCCGCCTTGGGGATGGTTGTTGACGGATCCATAGTCATGCTCGAGCAGATATACCGGTACTACAGGACAGGAGACCTCTCCGTTATACAGAGCATCGACAGGGCAAGCGACGAGGTGGGATCCCCCATCCTCGCTTCAACGCTTACCACCATGGTCGTATTTATCCCCATCTCCATGCTCAGTGGCCTCATTGGCAATATATTCAAGGATATCGCTCTCACCCTGATCCTTGCCCTAGCAGGCTCCTTCTTGGTTGCAGTAATCTTTGTCCCCTTCTTTGCCAGGCTGCTGTTGCATCCTGTCCCTCCCCAGGCAAAGGCCAGAAGGTTCGACCGTATGATGGCTTCTGTTGAAAGAAAGTATAAGCGTGCATTGGGTTGGAGCCTCTCCAACAGTGTGTTTATCCTGGTGATCTGTATCAGTATCCTGGTGCTGTCGGGCTTCACCATAACCAAGGTAGGCTTCACCTTCTTGCCCTCAACTGACAACAGTGACTTCTATGTCCATATGGAGTTTCCCCAGGGCTACAGCCTACAAGAGAGCCGAGATCGTAGCGCACTTGTTGAAGACCTTATCCGTTCTGAAGTGCCTGAGATGCAGACCGTGATAACCTATTCAGGGATGGGTGACACTTTTTTAGGGGGAAACAGTCCGAACATGGCTTACTCAAGGGTGGTACTCGTCCCCGTTGCCCAGCGGGAGAGGAGTGTGCATCAGATCATGCTTGCCCTACAGGGCCTTATAGCTGAAGAAGTACCTGATGGTACTATCCGCCTGCAGAATGGGGGCTTTGACAAGCTGTTGGGCTTTGTTACAGGAGGAGGAGGGTACGGTATTACCTTGGTCAGTGAGGACCTGACCTTGCTTTTTCAGGAGGCACAGCGCATACAGGCCCACCTCCAGATGGATCCTGCAGTTGTCTCTACCAGGGTCGATACCTCTTTCGATGCAAGTCAGCTGGTTCTGGAAATGGATCATGACAGTCTCAACAGACTGGGGATCAACAGCTATGAGGCGGCCCTGACAAGTAGGATCCTTGTGGAGGGCATGGATGTTGCCACCTTCACCGATTCCCGAGGCGAGCGTTATTCCATCAGGGTCGGTAGCGATGCTACCGAAAAAGGCTTTACAGAAGATACCCTCAATGCCATACAGCTCTACTCCATGGGTGGCACTCCGATCCCCCTCTCCTCGGTAGCGAAGCTTGAGATGCAGAGCGCCTTGAGTGAGATAAACCACACAGACCGTGCAAAGACCATAACCATAGGAGCCTCTCTTGTCGATGAGGACACCTCCCTTGTCCTGCAGCGGATGAATGATTATCTGGACTCTGAACCCCTGGCTGAAGGGGTGAGCAGTCTCTCAGGGGGGGTGATACAACTGATAGAGGAGTCGATCCCCCCGGTTGTCTCTGCCCTGCTCATAGCCTGGTTCCTTGTCTATACTGTGATGGTCATCCAGTTCGAGCGGTTCAGACAGCCTGCCATCATAATTGTCTCCATCCCATTCTGTATCATCGGTGTGGTGCTTGGACTGCTTGGCTTTGGTTCTACGATCAGCATAGTCTCACTGCTTGGTGTCATAGCCTTGGGTGGAATTGTGGTAAACAACGGTATCATTCTCATCGACTATGTGAACCTCCTACGAAGACAAAAGCAAGAGGATGAAGAAAGCAATGAGAAGGAACGGGAAGATTTCTTGGTGAAGGCCATCACAGAGGGCAGTGCCTCGCGCATCAGACCCATATTCATGACCACCATCACCACGATGTTGGGAGTTGTGCCCATGGCCTTTGCCACAGGCGAAGGCTCAGAGATATACGCACCCTTGGGACAGGCTATCGCAGGGGGACTGTTTACCTCCGCCCTGATAACGCTCTTCATCATCCCTGTCCTGTACTATCGAAGCGAGAGAAGCGTCCTACGTAAAAAGGCTGAACGATCATGAACAAGAAAACCCTCATAGTTTTTACCCTATGCATACTCTCTTTACTGCCAGTATCAGGAGCCACCTTCACTGAACCGGAGTTGAAGGCCCTGTTGCTCTCCAACAACCTGAAGCTGCAACAGGCCATAGGAGAGCAGGAACTCTCACTTCTGGACAGCAAGGACGCCAAGACAGGGTATGGGCCTACCCTTGACCTTACTATATCGGCAACGTACTTGCAGAATACTGAACTCATCACCATTCCTGGTAGTCCAGCTCTTACTCCCCCTCTTTCTACTCTTTTTCCTATGAGGATAGAAATGGAACCAACCCTCTATAACTTTTCCCTCTCCCTTACCCAACCTGTCTGGACTTGGGGAAAGCTGAAAAATGGCGTTGCCATGACAGAGAAGCTTAGTGAGATACGGCAAGCCCAGAAGTTTGCCTTGCAGAAGTCCCTGCTTGCAGAACTGCAGAGCAGACTCTATGCCCAGCAGTATCTTTCTAGGATGGAAGACCTGCTGGATGAGCAACTCCACTATTCCCACGTATTGGTATCACTGGTGCAAGAATCGTTTGCCAATAATTTAGTTTTGGAGGAGGATGTGCTTGCAGCCTCTGTGTCAGAGCGCCAGATAGAACTGGCAAAGGTGCAGGTGGCCCAACAAGAGACGAGACAGCGTTCAGCAATAGGACAGCTGTGCAATATCACGCTTTCTGCTGATGATGAGCTTGCCTGGGAGCCTGATGAGAAGAGGCTGGTCTCTCTGCTTGGCTACGACCTGAAGACTCTCCAGGCCTTGGCAACAGCAAAGAGCCAGGAACAGGTGCGCATAGCCACCCTGATGGGCGACCTTGCCTCTCTAGCAACCTCCCTAGCCAAAGGAGACCTCTACTGGAAGCCTGATGTGGCTATGCAGGTCTCTTTGGAGTATGGGGGTTCCAAGTTCCCTGTCTTTGAAGCGAGTTGGGATACTACTGATGACTATACCTTCAACGTATCAGTGGGTATGAAGACTACCCTCTGGGATGGGGGAAAAAAGTTCCATGAAGTGCGGCGCAAGGCCATCGGCGAGAGTCAGGCTCACCTGGATATGGCTCAGGTCTACCAGGCGATACTCTCACAAGTTGAGCAGGCGTATCTGACGCTACACCTTGCCCACGAGAATTTGGCATACCTGCGCCTTAAGGGAGAGTCTTTAGAGGCGGAGGTTGCACAGCAACAGCTGTTGTTCGACAGTGGCTACGGCTCTGAAGCCGACCTGCTTAAGGCCAAGCTGGCATCGCTGTCTGCAAGATTTGAAACTGAACAGCAGTGGCTCTCCTACACAGGCTCCTTTGTCACTATTACTACACTTTGTGGGGTAGAGAATCCCCTATTGTAGTGGTATAGTCTCTTTATGGATAAGTTTCTGGAATTGCTTAAGAAAGAGATGAGGCCCGCAATGGGCTGTACGGAACCGGCTGCCTCAGCCCTTGCAGGTGCTAAGGCAGGCTCTTTGCTGGGGGACATCCCCACGTCGGTTGAAGTTGTCACCAGTCGTGACATGGTCAAGAATGCAATGGGTGTCGGCCTTCCCAACTGCTCGCTTAAGGGTATCCAGGCCGCTGTCGCCCTAGGGGTGTGCGGAGGTGCGGTGGAGAAAGGGTTGAGCATCCTCAGTGAGATTGGTGAGGAGCAGCTTCGTTTGGCCAAACAGCTGGCAGTCTCCCTTTCCATCAGCACTTCGGTACCCTCACTCTATATCAAGGTCATAGCGCATAAGGGCACAAGGAGCTCTGTCGCTGTCATCAGCGGCGAACATGACCGCTTCAGCTTCCTGCAGAAGGATGATGAGATTCTGCTTTCCTTGCCTGTGGACAACTGCAGTTCTGTCTTGGATGAGTCTGATGAATGGCTTATTGGCAAGGCTTCACTTGCTGATCTTCTTTCCTATGCTGAGGCTGCACCACAAGAGGCCATCGCCCTTTGCCTTGATGCCAAGAATACGAACCTTGTCATAGCGGAGCATGCAGTGCGTAATGAGTATGGTCTCTCTGTAGGTAGGATAGCCTCTGAAAGTCTCAATCAGGAACCCGGAAGTCTTTCTGAGGCCTTCAGCCTTGGCTCAGCTCTTGCTGCTGCTGCAAGTGATGCTAGGATGGCAGGCTGCCCGCTTCCGGTCATCATCAACAGTGGCAGTGGCAACCAGGGTATTACCCTGACAGTCCCCCTCGCTGTCGTCGGTTCATACTTGAAGAAAAGTGACGAGGTTCTGGGCAAAGCCCTGGTACTCAGTGAACTGGTAGGTCTCTCTCTTACTGCAAGGAAGAACCGTCTTAGTGCCCTTTGTGGGGCCTTTACTGCAGCCATAGGCACAGCCTGTGGCCTTGTATACCTGCTAGATGGGGATCTTGAGATTATGGACCGTGCGATCAATACGATGATAGGCAACCTTACCGGTATCATATGCGATGGGGCAAAGATGACCTGTTCTCTGAAGATATATTCCTGCGTAGAGGCTGCCAATCTTGCTTGTAAGCTTGCTTTCCGTGGGTACTCGCCGGGAAATGAGAGTGGTATCGTAGGCAAGAGTAGTGTGGAAAGCATGGATTTCCTCGCTAGGATTAGCCGTGAAGGGATGGAAGAGACAGACAAGACTATTCTCTCCATCATGTTGGGAAAACAAACATGAACTATGTGGCAATAGATTTTGAGACTGCAAACAGCTATGCAGGAGGAGCCTGTGCTGTTGCACTTGCACGCTTTGATGAAGAGGGTAGCCTGCTTGATTCCTTCTACTCGCTGATCAGGCCCAAACACCTGTATTTCGATCCTGGGATGACAGCAGTGCACAAGCTCAAGGAGGAAGAGTGTCTGCTCGCTCCTGAATTTGATGCCTTGTGGCCTGAGTTACGCTCGTTCCTTGGACGTGACATCCTCGTTGCCCATAACGCAGTCTTTGACATGGGTGTGCTGAAGGGTTGTTTTGAAGCGTATGACCTTGAAGCAAAGGCTACATCCTATTTTTGCACCTACACCATAGCAAAAAAAGTGTGGCCCAAGATGCTCAGCTACAAGCTGACCTATCTTTGTGACCACTTCGGCATGGAGTACCAGGCACACTATGCACTCGATGATGCCATCATGTGCGGCAAGTTATTTGCTAAGCAGTGCCGGGGCTACCTCGATGACCTGTTGACGCTGAGGAGGTTTCTCATCACCAGCGGAATCGAGGCTAAGGTTATTGAGCATCAGAAAACAGAACTCTTTTTCCTATAAAGGGGAAGAGCCCGGTCCCCCAGAAACCCAAAAGGGCATAGCGTGAAAAAGATCCGACTGAGTAGAGTGCTTCTGGGATCACAACCTTCAGTGCCATGATGCTTATCACCCCGACCATCCCAAGGAAGAAGCGTAACAGCTTTTTCTGTATTGTGGCTTTTACAGAGTAGTTGACCTTCTGTGCCTCGAAGGCGAAGCCCAGATACCCTCCTCCTGCAAGAGCTAGGGTTTTCATGAGGTCAGAGAAGGCAACCTCGTCAATGCTGTGCATGTTCAGAAGTATGGCGAGTACCAATCCAGCTACAAATGTTATGCTCCCTATGAGGATCGTGAAGCGGTAGCGTTTTTCTTTGTTCTCATAGAGGGCACTCATTTTGGCATAGGCAATGAGAGTGATGCCGATTCCCAGAACCAACCCCCCAAACACATCGATAGGCCAGTGGACTCCAAGATAGAGCCTGCTTGTACCTACCAGGACTATCATGATGGCACAGAAAATGCTCAGCACCCGCTTCTTGTAGGCGAAGGCCAATGAGCTGTAAAAGGAAGAGCCTGTGGTGGTATGCCCTGAGGGGAAGGAGTAACCGGTGGCAGTCGCCAGGCGCTTGCCGTTGATGCTTTCCAATACTTGGAAAGGCCTTGGAGCCCTGACAATTGCCTTGAGCAGTCCCATGGACATGACAGAGAAAAGTAGGGTGGAGTAGATGGTGAAGCCTTTGTTCTTGTCCAGGTTCCATAGGATATAAAGTGATACGGCTATGATAAGGGTCTGTTCCCCAACCGCTGAAGCGAAGTTGGCGAATGAGTCCATAAAGGGACTACTGATGTTCTGGAAGAAAAGCAGGATGGTTTCTTGCATAAAAGACTCCTTACTTTGGAGTATACGCAAGGATAGGGATGCTTGCAACTCAGAAGGGTTGCAAGCGGGTGGTTACTCTATACATGGGGCCTCTTGAATTTTTTCCATACAGGATTCTTTATGGATTAGCTCAATAGTAAGATTCCAGGGTAGGACAGACTAATTACAGTTCCTCTGATTACAAAACTTGTGTTACATCTTGGATTAACCCAGCATCATTACCGCCCAATGAGTGAAAGTAGTGATTTTGTCTACTTTTTTTCTAGGGGTTGTGTCAAGCGGATGCGATAATGTGTTTTAAGTTTTTCTCTCTAATAGAAAGGTTTTTTTATCAATATTCTAGAAT
>JAEINL010000073.1 GCA_016342655.1 Sphaerochaeta sp.
AAAGGCGACGCCTGCGAGAATATCGCGCTCCTTCGCAAGTTTGCATACAACCTGACAATACTTGCAGAGCGCAAGGGTTCCATTAGCAAGAAAGAGGGGAATCTCTCCATACAGCTTTTCGCCAAACCTAACACAGTGAAACGACTGCTGTTTGGAAAAATCCCCCGCATGTCTGCTTAGACGTCCACAGTATACCCTTATCTTCAAAGGATCCGAAAGGGATCCGGGGTCAGTATCGACTTCGGACTCCTTTTCTTTGGGTTTACAGCAACATACCAAAGGTAAAATCAGATCAGAGCATAAGCCCCTTGTTTTCCAAGCTATTCTTGTGCGTAATAACAGGCATTTCCTTTTTTATGCAATTGCCGTGATGACGAATTGCTGGAGCTTGGAGAAGTCACCGTCGAATCTGATTCCGAGCTCTCCTCCTTGATGATCAAGGATGCTGGCATTCCCCAGCGCACGGGTCTGATCATCATAGCCATCCGAAATCTAGGGGGGAAGTTGCGCTTCAACCCGGGGCCCAATGAAAAGCTTTCACCTGAAAGCATCATGTTGGTCCTAGGAAAGCCAGACAAGATTGAAATGCTCAGAGCCATAGCCTCCAACAAGAAAAAGGTATAGCTCGTTCCTGTCCCTCTTTGCTAAATTTCCTGGAGAATTACGTTTTGCTTAAAAAAAAGAAAAAAAGAGCGGAGAAGGCTTTTGCCATTTCCGCTCTTTGTAGGTTTGCCCTTTCTCTTTGCCTTAGTCGTCGATATAGGTCCCTTCGCTTTCTTGCTCCCTATTTCTCAGCACCAGCTTCTTCTTAGGGGCAGCAACCTTAACCACAGTCCTATGCTTGATGAGGAAACAGTAGTGGATCTTCTGGTCCCGTGCAAAGTCATCCCCGATGCTCCTTGCCGTGATATCCTCCACATTGTACTCCTCTGAGAGGCGTTCATCCAACTTGAACTTGCGGTAATTGCAACTGAAGATGAGCGTTCCCTTGGGATCGAGGTGCATCATGCAAGCCTTGATCAGACGTACCTGGTCACGGTCCACATCGAAGCTTTCCCTTCCAGTACCGTTTGAGTAGGTAGGAGGATCACAGAAGATCAAATCGAACCTGTCGTAGGTCTCAAAGAGGAATTGGAAACTGTCATTGCGGTAGAAGAAATGGTTCATCTCGGTATACCCGTTGAGCTCCATATTCTTCACAGCCCAGTCCAGATAGGCCGCCGAAGTATCGACACTGACGGTGCTCAGAGCTCCGCCCTTTGCTGCCTGCACTGTAGCAGAGCCTGTGTAGCAGAAGAGGTTGAGGAATCTTTTTCCCTCGGCCATCTTGGCGATCTCGGCTCGTATGGGGCGATGGTCCAGAAAGAGGCCCGTGTCGAGGTAGTCACTGAAGTTGACCATGTACCTGCTGCCATTCTCATGTACCAGGTAGAACTTGTCGTCCTTGCCCAGCTTCTCATACTGGCTGTCACCCTTCTGTTGGGTCCTTTGCTTGACGAAAATCATATCCCGGTCAATGAGGGTAGCGCGCTCGGTGGCATCAATGAGCTCTTGCAGGCGCTTGAGTGCATCATCAACATCTATAGTGGATGGTGGGGCATACTCCTGCAAACTGATATACTTGCCTTCATAGACATCTATGGCAGCACTGTACTCAGGCATATCGGCATCATAGATGCGGTAGCAGGTCACTCCCTGCTTCTTCATCAGAGGCTCGATTCGATCCATATTTTTTTTCAGGCGGTTGTAGGCCATCTGAGCTCCAGCACTGAGGGGCTGCTCAAGGCGTTCGGCCTTTCTCTGGATGGCACGCTCGATCATGGCCTGACGTTCCTCTGGGGTAAACACATAGTAGTGAGCTATCTGGCAGGGAATACCCCCGTTGTTTACCGTATTGGTCCTATCGGGCTTCATGTCGACGTAGCTGAGCAGTTCCTGCTGGCCGCAGAGGATGGCAATGTTCCACCCCCCAAACAGCTCGTTGAGCTGTTTGCCCAGGGCACGGTACAGCACATCAAGAGGCTGTCCGGATGCAAACCTCACCCCATAGGGAGGGTCAGTCACCACATACCCGATGGTGTCGGGAACGTCTTTTTCTGTTATCTGGGTAAAATCCTTGACCTGGAAGTCTATGAACTGGTCGACCTTTGCTGCCTTTGCATTTTCCTTGGCGATTGCAATTGCCCTAGGGTCACTGTCCCAAGCGTATATCTTGATATCGCGCTTGGTTCCGACTTCAGCACGTGCAAGGGCTTCATCGACAATGTCATCCCAGAGATCAGGATCGTGGACAGGGAGGTTCAGAAAGCCGAACTTGCGGGCTACGACCAGGCCTGGGGCCTGATCCGTTGCCCAGAGGGCCCCCTCAATAGCCAGAGTGCCAGATCCGCAAAAAGGATCGAGCAACACAGGCACTGTCTCGCTGTTCTCCAGGGTCCTTCTCCATTCGGAACGGTAGAGCACTGAAGAGGCTAGGAACTCACTGAGAATAACATCAGTCTGATCAGTGCGGTAGCCTCTCTTATGCAGGCCCCTTCCAGAAAAGTCCACGTACCAGCTGACCTCATCACCTTCAACATGGAGGTGGAAGACAACATCAGCGTTGTCCTTGTCTACCATAGGTCTCTGGTCTTCAAATTTCTCCCTGATACGATCGACGATGGCATCCTTGAGCCGAATGGCCCCAAAATGGGAGTTTTTCAGATAGGGACAGTTTTTGACCGATTCGGTGACTAGGAATGTGAGTTCTGGGTTTATATAGTCTTCCCAGGGGATCAACATGGAAGCTTCATACAACTCATCAGCTGTACGAATGTCATCATCTTGGAACAAGCCAAGCATGAGGCGCGTAGAGGTCCTGGACCATAGGCAGAAGCGATAAGCTGCTGCAAGGTCAGCCTGGAATTCGACCCCACCGCTTACGGTGCGTACATCAGTCCCACCGGCCTTTACGGCCTCGGCCTCGATGATGTCGGTCAGATATAAGGCAGATGTTGCAAAAAAAATCATTGATTCTCCTGGCCTGTCATGACAACAGGCTTTCTAGTTCTTCTTTTTCGAATTCGTACGTAGTGTTACAGTTGAGACAGTTGAGCTCTAAGGGGAAAGGCCCTTCACTAAGGATTTCACTCTTGTCCTGGCTCTCAAGTTGTTTCAGGTACTGTGCATATTGCTTTCTGTCACACGGACAGGAGAAGCCCAGCCCCTGACGGGCAAGATGCTTCACCTCAAATGACGCAAACTCCGTTTCCACATACTCTTTGATACTTTTTCCCTCGGCAAGGAACGCTCCTATGGAGTTCAAGCTCTCACTCTTCTTCTCGAGCTGCTCCAAAACACCCTCTTCACACAGGGGTAAGGACTGTAGGAAGAGGGCTCCGCTTCCTACAACCTGACCCTGCTTGTCGAACTGGATAGACAAGGAGAAAAGCGAAGGGGTCTGCTCTGACTGTAGGTAGTAGAGGGCGAGATCCTTTGCCAGTGACCCATACTGCATCATGACCTGACCGGTAAAGGGAGCCTTGTTCTTTTCCAACACCTTGGTGATCGAAAGGAAGCCCGGGCCATACAGCTCGTTCAGGTCCAGACTTTCCAAAGGTTTGGTCAGCGGGATGGGGACATGCTTGAGATACCCCCGTACAGCACCACATGCCCATGCCTCTATGGAGATACCCCCAATAGGACCGCCACACTCAATGTTGAGCTGGACGCGGTCATTTCCCTTCACTGTGGCACTGAGCAGCGCCCCTGCAAGATAGGCCTGACCCAGCACATAAGTTTCCAGAAGTCCCAACTCGAAGTTGGCACGCATCTGGTTGATGAGGGTCGTTGCGCTGATGGCTGTCAGGCGGACCTGGCCATTTTGTAAAATAAACACCTCCCGTGCATCTTCAGGCAGGGAGGTGAGATGTTCTTGTAATGCTTTGTCTTCAATCTTCTTTTTGATCATACAAAAAATAGATTAGACAATGACCTCACTTTTTGCAAGAGCTTCGAACTCTGTTCCACCAATTACTTCGTTTTCCAGCAACTGTTTTGTTATGGTTTCAAGAGCTTTTTTGTTCTTCTCAAGGTTATTGAGAACAATGGCATACCGTTCATTGACAATCCTTGCAGTCTCAGAGTCGATGTACTCCTGAGCCTTCTCAGAAAACGCTCTCGATCCACCTATCCCTGCTATTCCGCTTTGGGCAGTTGGCAAGGTGATGTTCCTGTACCTCTCGCTCATGCCAAACTCTTGGATCATCCTGCGGACCAAGTCGCTTGCACGGCTGATGTCATTGCCAGCCCCTGTGGAAATTTCCTTGAAAATGACCTCTTCGGCAGCACGACCTCCAAGCAGGGTGTCTATGCTACCCATCAGTTCTGTCTCGGAGAGCAAAAACCTGTCCTCAGTAGGGTACTGCAGAGTATACCCTAGGGCACTCATCCCTCTGGGTATTATGGATATCTTGCTGACCGGTTCAGATCCTAGTGTAAGATAAGCCGTCAAGGCATGGCCCGTCTCATGGTAGGCAACCCTTATCCGTTCCTTTTCATTGAGTACACGACTTTTTCGTTCTAGCCCTGCTATAGACTTCTCTATCGCTTCCTCAAAGTCAGCCTGGCTAACGGTCTTACGCTTCTGCCTGACTGCAAGCAGTGCTGCTTCGTTGGCAATGTTGGCAAGGTCGGCACCGGCAAGTCCCGCTGATGCTTGGGCGATCTTTCTCAGATTAATATTTTTGCCAAGCTTGATGGTTTTTGTGTGAATCTTGAGTATCTCATGTCGGCCTTCAAGATCGGGCTTGTCGATGAGCACCTGACGGTCAAAACGACCAGGGCGCAACAGGGCTGGGTCAAGGATTTCAGGGCGGTTGGTTGCCGCCAGGATGATGACACCGGTTCTGGAGTCAAATCCATCCATCTCCACCAGCAGCTGGTTGAGGGTCTGTTCACGCTCGTCGTTGCCTCCTATTCCAGCTGCGGAACGCTGTCTTCCGATTGCATCAATCTCATCGATGAAGATGATACAAGGTGAGTTTTCCCTTGCCTGTTTGAACAGGTCCCGTACACGAGCCGCTCCCACACCAACAAACATTTCGACAAAGTCGGCACCGCTCATCCTGTAGAAGGGGGTGTGTGCTTCTCCGGCAACAGCCCTGGCAAGCAGGGTCTTGCCGGTTCCTGGAGGACCGACTAGCAGGACACCCTTGGGAATCTTGGCCCCGATCTCCGTATATCTTTCAGGGTTCTTGAGGAAATCAACGACCTCTTCAAGCTCATATTTGCTCTCGTCAGCCCCCGCCACATCGGCAAAACGAACTCCAGTATCGCCTTCTGCCACAACCTTGGACTTGTTTTGGGTAAAGGAGAGGACTCCCTGTCCCCCCTTTCCCCCCATCTTGGAAAAGAGAAACCTCCAGAATACCAATACAAGGGCAAGAGGTAGAAGATAGCTCAGCAAGGTGGAGAATATACTCGGTTTGACTGGAGCTGATGCGTAGTATTCAACCTTGTACTTGTCCAGCAGGGGGATGAAGGTAGTGTCATCAACCTTATAGGTGCTGAAGGACTGCAAAAGATCTGTAGAGCCAGAATCCTGCAAGGTTGTGAGCGCCTGTTCCTTGGTGAAGTTATAGCCTATGTACTGCTCCTCCTCGATGGAAACCCGCTTTATGGTGCCCCTTTCGACAAGGGCCTTGAACTGGTTGTAATCGATGCCCTGCACATTGGTCTGTCTGGTAATCATGAAGGTATTCAGTACGATAAATGCGATAAGGATGACGAAGAAATACCAGAAGGAATAGGTGAATTTCTTCTGGTTCTTAGAATCCTTGCCGCCTAGGTGAACCCCGGGTTCTTGGGTGAATTTTTTCTTAAAGGAATCTTTCCAGTCATTTTTTTGCTTGGAAAATTCCTGTTCGTTATTGTTGGTCTCTTTTTCCATTGTCGTATGTTTCCTTATGGTGAAAATTCATCTTTACCATAGTGAATATACTTATGCAATTGTCAATCGGCAACAAGCCTTGTATAGTTCACCTATGATACAGGATAGGGTTGTCGTGATAACAGGTGCCGCCAGAAGGGTGGGAAAGGCTCTTGCCTTCCATCTTGCCAAAGAGGGATATAAGGTCGTATTGCACTGCAATACCTCCCTGGATGAAGCAAACAGCCTGCAACAGGAGTTGCAGCATATGGGGTATGAAAGCCGGGTGGTGGGTGGTGACCTAACAGACCTTGAAGGCTTACCAGCCCTCTATAATAGCTTTATGGAGAGCTTTGGCAAAATTGATGCCATCGTCAACAGCGCATCCGTGTTCCACAATATTTCTTTAGAAGATACAACTGTACAAAGATGGCAAACGGACATGGCCTTGCATGCTGCGGCCCCCTTTTTTCTTGCAAAAATGCTATACAAGCATTGCAAAGAGAGAGATGTATCTGGGGCCGTGGTTAACATTACGGATTCCCAACTGAATTCCCCCCCTGCAAACAGACCTTCCTACTACCTATCCAAGGCTGCCTTGGCCCAGGAGACAACAATCCTTGCAAAAACCCTGGCCCCGTATGTACGGGTCAATGCAGTAGCCCCCGGCCTAGTGCTTTCCAACGGCGAGGATGCCTGTTTTGCCAAGATGGAAACAAAGTTGCCCCTCCAAAGAACCGGCACCCCTTCTGATATCTGTGAGGCTGTCTCCTACCTCCTTTCTGCGTCCTTTGTCACAGGGGTGACCATCGCAGTCGATGGAGGGCATCATCTGCTCTAATTGGATGAGCTCAGGGTTTTTCTGCAGACAAAGTATGCTTTTTTTCTCCCTGATAGTTGTCTAATGGCTGGAAGGTTGCGATATTAAAGGCTAAGCATGGAGGAACCATCAGTAATGCGAATCAAATATATGGCACTTGTTGCCACCTTCTTACTGCTTGTTCTCATCCCGTTCAGCCTCACTTCTGCCTCCTTGGATGAAATAATCCAGACAGCCTATGGTTCAAGTGAAGAGATGAAACGCTATGAGTTGGACAAGAAGAATACTGAGCTCTCGGTCTCGATTGGAGAGGCACCAGAGGAGCTGGGTATCAGTGTCTCCAGCGGGAATGTCACCTCAGAATTTGATCCTGCTTCTGGGGATTATGTATTTGGGACTACAGGGACCACGGCAACCTTTACCCTGCCAAACGATGGCAAGACAGCCATTACCGTAGGCACGGGTTCAGTTTCCTATACCACAAACAGTAATAAATATGCACTCAATCCAACGGTTTCCGCCACACACTCTATTCTCTATGGAGAGGACAGTGACAACAGATCGACCCTTCTGAATAAGCAAAGCGCTTTGCTAGGAACCTACTCCTACCAGAGTAACCTCATCCAGTTTGAAAACTCCATTCTTAATCAGATAAAAGCTCTGCTCACCAATGAGAAGAGCATCAATGAGACGATGAAAAGCATTGTTATCCAGAATAAGGGTATGAGTGATGCATTGGCATTGAAGACCCTCAGTAAGGACAGTGTTGCCTACCACGAGCTTGAAAACAGCATGACCCGCTTCCAAAGCACCTTGGCAAGCCTGCAAAGTAATCATGCCCTGTTGGAAAGCCAGTATACCCAACTGACCTCGCTGCCTTGGGAAGGGATTCCTACCATTGCAGAGCCAAACCTTGCTTTCGAAAAGAATCCAAACGGCAACACTTCAGTAGCCCTGAAGGCACTTACCTTAGACCTTGCCCAAGAGGATCTGAAGCTTGCTAAGGCGGCACTCACGAATAAGACACTACAGGTCAGTGGAGGAACGAATTTATATTCGGCAAATACGGTTGCCTTTGGTCAAGTGAATAGTATCAGTGGTAATGTCGGAGCCTCCTTCTCAGCCAAGAATTACTCTGTAGGTGCTAGATTCAATGGATCCTATGATATTGATGGTAAAGACTTCACCCCAAAACTAACGGTAAGCGGCTCATGGAATAACAATCCAACCCAGCTTACCGAAAGCCTGAACATCAAGAAACTGGAGAACAACGCGATGCTCTCCTCGATTTCCTATAACGATGCCTTGCAGGAGTATTTGTATACAGCATCCTCCATACAGAGCCAAGTGGCATCCTGGCAACTTGAGTATGCCCTTTTGGAGAGTACCATCTTCTATAATAAAAAAGCATTGGAACAACAAGAAGCCCTTTTTGCAAAGGGTCTGACTACGAAAAGCAGTGTGGACAACGCTAGGTTTGCAGTTGGCCAGGATGACTATGAGAAAGCTCTAACCCTGATCAAGGGCCTGGTATTAGAGAATTCCATCCGTAACCTGCAGATCCAAGGGAGATAGCTACGATGAACGAACAAGCACAAGACCGTGAAATGAGTACAGAAAGCCAAGTTCGCAGCCAGCTTAAGAAGAAGATGCGTAACCAGAGAATTAAACGAGTAGTGACCTGGGTGTTGGTAATAGCCCTGTTGGTTGCAGGATTCCAGATCTACTCCTTCTATAAGTCCAATGGATATTTCCCTTGGGCTGAGGCAAAGGCCCCTGTTTCCGCAATTAAGGAAACTGAGGTCAAGGTATACGAAAGCTCCTTTACCACTACTATTGACCTGTCAGGCTTTGTGGAACCCTATGACATACAGAATGTCATACTCAGGTCCACAGGTACTGTCACCGATGTGTTTGTCAAGGAAGGTGATTCTGTGAAGAAGGGTGACGTTCTCATCGCCATCGACAATACCAACCAGCTCTATGAAGTGGCAAGCCTCGAGTCTGAGATCGAGAAAGCGAAGCTCAGCGGAAGCATACGCGATTTGGAACTTTTGCAGCTCAGGCTCAAGAGTGCGACCAACAGGCTCGACTATACCCAAGCCTACGCAAACTTCGATGGCGTGATAGCCTCGGTGAACGTCAGTGAAGGGGATTATTTCGATGCAGGATCTTCAGCCATGACCCTTATCGACCGTTCCAAACTGAAGGCTACCGTGGAGATTGATGAGATTGACATGCAGCACATCAAGATTGGACAGACAGCAGCTCTTCTTTTTGATTCCTATACTGGAGGATCCCTCATAGGGGAAGTCACCTATATCCCCATGATTGGAAAATATACAAACCAGGGTATCGGTGTCATGGAGGTTGAGATCACCATTGGTAATCCACCTGCTTCGATAGCACCTGGCTATACCTTTGAAGGAACTATTGTCAGTGATGGGGAGACAGTCCTTACCCTCCTGCCGCAAAATGCGCTTACTGTAAGCCGTGGTGGGGTGACCACCGTGACCAAAAAGCTGTCTGGTGGGACTACCCAGAGTGTTATCGTTACGGTGAAATACTTGGGGGAAGGAATCAGCCAACTGCTTACAGGAGACTTGAAGGTTGGTGATACCCTCATAGTCCGCCGTACCGATACCAATGCCTCTGCCTTTGCAGCAATGACCAGTGGTGGTAGTAAGAAGCCTCCTACTGGTGGCGTTATGGGGAGGTTTTAATAAACAATGCCTAACAGTGTAATCAGGCTACAGAATATAAAACGCTATTTCATGGTGGGTGACTTTATCGTAAAGGCCCTCGATGGGGTGAGCGTGGATATACAGAAAGGAGAGTTCACCTCCATCATGGGGCCTTCGGGAAGTGGAAAGTCCACCATGATGAACCTCATAGGGTGTTTGGATACTCCCACCAGCGGTCTTATCGATATCGATGGGGAGAATACTGCAGGTCTGAATGAGGCTGAACTGGCCTATATCCGTAACCGCAAGGTAGGCTTTGTCTTTCAGCAGTTCAACCTGCTGGGGAAGATGACAGCTTTGGAAAATGTCATCACACCCCTTTTGTATGCCGGGGTGTCTGTGCGGGAACGAAAGGCCCGTGCTATTGAGGCCTTGGAGCGGGTTGGACTCTCCGACAGGATGCACCACCGACCCAATGAGCTTTCAGGAGGACAGAAACAGCGCGTTGCCATCGCCCGTGCCTTGGTCAACAATCCTGCCATCCTGCTCGCCGATGAGCCCACTGGTGCCCTCGATTCCAAGACAGGGAACCAGATTATGGAACTTTTTGAAGAGCTCAGCAGTGAAGGAAGAACAGTAATCCTTGTTACCCATGACCGCGAATTGGGGATGCGCAGCTTGCGCCAGATCCGCCTTCGTGACGGAAAGCTGGAGGCGTAACATGATTTTTGAGAATATCAAGCTTGCCTTTGGTGCCATGAGAGGAAGCAAGATGAGAACCCTGCTCTCCCTGCTTGGCATCATCATCGGTGTTGGATCGGTCGTAGCCATCCTCACCATAGGTGACAGTGCCTCGAAAAGCATCACCGACAGCATCTCTGTCGGAGGCTTGGACATGGTCACCCTCTATCCTGCAGTCGGACAACGTTCGACAGG
Organism: Sphaerochaeta sp.; assembly: GCA_016342655.1. Classification (GTDB taxonomy): domain Bacteria; phylum Spirochaetota; class Spirochaetia; order Sphaerochaetales; family Sphaerochaetaceae; genus Sphaerochaeta. The sequence goes on from JAEINL010000073.1 coordinate 10,349, forward strand.
GACCTTTACCGAGGAGTTCGGCGACACTCTGATGCGTGATGTCGAAGGCATCGAGAGGGTGCTTCCTCAAAACTCGAGTAATGCCACCGTGCGTAACAATCAGCAGAATATGAATGCAACAGTTACCGGGGTGCTTTCTGGTTATGGAGATGCACTCAACTTGGAGTATTCCGAAGGGGAGTTTTTCTCGACTATGGACAACATAAACCGCCGCCAGGTGGTAGTGTTGGGCTCTGCCATTGCTGAAGAACTGTTCCCGGAAGGTACAGCCCTTGGTGGGTATGTGAGCGTCTTCCGTAACCAGGCAAAAAGCTATCTGGTCGTCGGGGTGCTTGAATCAAAGGATGCCACCTTCAATATTTCCTACGACAACAGCATCTTTATTCCCTACAACACCTATGAACAGCGATTCCGCAAAAATACCAGCGTAGGCTCCTATGTTGTGAAGGTTGCAGAGGGGTATGATACCATTGAAGTATCTGACAAGATTACCGAAGACTTGGACAATCTGGTCGGAACGGATGGCTATAAGCTGTTCAGCCCCGCAAGCCTCGCTGAGATGGCCACACAGATAACTGGCACCTTTAGTGCGTTCCTTGCTGCCATCGCAGCCATAAGCCTGCTAGTAGGGGGTATCGGCATCATGAACATCATGTTAGTATCGGTGGCTGAGCGTACCAAGGAGATTGGAATAAGAAAGGCCTTGGGGGCATCCCCCAATGTGATACGAGGACAGTTTATCTCTGAAGCTCTTACCCTCACCGTACTTGGAGGCATCCTGGGCATTGTTTTGGGGTCGGCTCTCAGCTATGCTGTCACCAATTTTATGGATTGGTCGTTGCATTTATCGTATGCCTCGTTCATACTTGCGATGGGTTTCTCAATGTTTGTCGGGGTGTTCTTCGGCTGGTATCCAGCTATGAAGGCATCAAAGCTTGACCCTATTGAGGCCTTGAATTACGAATAGAAGTTTCGGGGGCGTACGTTGGAAAGAAAAAGGAAGCGCTGGATGATAGTCGATGGCAGGGAACCTTTCTTTGTCATCACATCCCTTATCTTTGCCTTTGTCATCCTGATCGGACTGGTGATATTCCTTGCCACTGCCCTTACGGAACGCGAAGAGCTGCGGATGCAGTCAGAAGCCGAGCGTGCCTTCAACTCTGTCTTCCTTGCCTTGCAGGACAACACCACCAAGGCGTTGAAGACCATGCAGGAACAGAATGTAAGTGGAGTCGGGGTGTACAGTTCGATGGGAAGAAAGGTGTTGAGCCTAGGCAACGTCCCTGTGACCATCCCCTTGGCGAAGTTTGATAGCAAGGTAGGCAAGCAGGATTCCAACATAGGGACGGCAACCTACAACAAAGAGACCGGGATGATCGAGTATATACGATTCTCCCGGCTTACCATCCTGTTGGACACCGGCGAGCTTACTCTCACCGAGGGTGGGCTTCTGCCTACTCCCATCGATTTCCCTGATGTCCTCTACCTGCATTTTGACGGGCAAAACTACTACCATCGCCTGATGCTCATCATGTTCATAGGAATAGTGTCTGTGCTTATCCTGATAGGGCTTTTCCTTTTGGTTCTCAGCATATACCGAAGCAACCGTCGCTATCGTGACACCATTGCCAAACAGGAGAGCCTGGTAAATCTGGGCCAGGCTGCAAGGACCCTCACCCATGAGATCAAGAACCCCCTCAGTGCCATCACCATCCAGCTTGCCTTATTGCGCAAGACCATGCCCAAGGAGAATCGTGAGGATCTGAACCTTATGTCCCAAGAGGTGGACAGGCTTACCCAGCTGACTAACAAGGTCAGTGATTTCTTGCGCAACCCCCTAGGTACGCCTGAGGTGGTGGACCTCAATGAGCTGTTCTCCACCCTCATCAAACGATTTGATAAGCCCATCCGCTTCCGTTCCACCACGTCTGAGCAGATACTCATTGATAGGGACAGAGCCCGCTCGATTTTTGAGAATCTGTTGAAAAATGCAGTTGAAAGTTGTTCTGGAAGGGATCCTGAGGTTGAGGTTGTCATTAGTAGTGGCAAGCGGGGACTGATTCACATCTTTGTCATGGACAGGGGTGATGGCATCAGAAGTGTGGATGAGAAAAAGATCTTCGACCCGTTCTTTACCACCAAGATGCATGGGTCGGGTATAGGGCTTTCCATCTCACGCCAGTTCGTCCGTGCCCGTGGTGGTAATGTCCGTCTCTACGCACGAGAGGGCAAAGGGACGGTCGCTGAGGTGGTGCTGCCTCGTTCCATGCATACAACCAAGCTACTTGAATCGGAGAGAACATGAACATACTGATAGTAGACGACGAACCGAATATTCGGGACCTTATGCACCGATATCTCCAACTGGACAATATAGACAGCGATTGTGCAGAGAATGGTCTCAGTGCACAGAGGATGCTCAAGGACGAGCTTTATGATGCCTGTCTCATCGATTTGAGAATGCCAGGTATGGATGGCCTCTCCCTTATCGAATGGATCCGGTCGGAAGGGTTTCGCATGCCCATCATCATGGTCAGTGCCCACGGGGAAATCGCTGATGCTGTCTCCGCCCTCAAGCAAGGGGCACAGGACTACATTGTGAAACCCTTTGACCCTGAAGAGCTGGTCATCAGGCTGAAGAAGCTCGTTGATGCGCAAAACCTTCGCAACCTGGTGGAGAGTGAGACCCGCAGTACCTCCACCGATGACAAGCAGATTTTTGTGGGGGAGAGCCCCTCCATCAGGAAGATCAAGGACCTGATAAACCGTATTTCCGATACCAATTCCACTGTTCTCATCACAGGGGAGAGTGGTACAGGTAAGGAGGTTGTCGCTCGCGACATCCACGCTTCCTCTCCCGTAAAGGGAGGCCCTTTTGTGGCTATTAACATTGGAGGTGTTCCTGAAAACCTCTTGGAAAGTGAACTCTTCGGATACGAGAAAGGTGCCTTTACCGGTGCTGCTTCCCGCAAGACGGGTATGTTCGAACTTGCCAGCGGGGGAACCCTCTTCTTGGATGAGATTGGGGATATGCCGCTTTCGCTGCAGGTGAAAATCCTGAGGGTTCTGCAGGAAAAGCGCATAACCCGCCTAGGGGGAACTGACCCCATGCCCATCAATGCCCGCATCATCGCGGCAACCAATAAGGATGTCGAGCACATGGTGCGTGAGGGGCAGTTCCGAGAAGACCTTTTTTACCGCCTGAATGTGGTGCGCATCACCATACCTCCGCTTCGTGAAAGGCGCGAGGATATTCCTATGCTTGCAGCAGGAATCCTCAAGCGGTTCAACCGCCAGATGGGTAATAAGATTAGCGGCTTCACCAGCGATGCCCTCTCCATGCTATGTGAGCATAGCTTCTTTGGTAATGTCCGTGAATTGGAGAACATTCTGGAACGGGCGGTCATCTTTTCCAACACAAGCGAAATCCATCCTGAAGACCTTGACCTCCGGGGTTCTGTTTCCATGCGTTCCCATGAGAAGGAAAAGGAAGAGTCCATGCCTGATGTCTCTGAGGGCAAGAGCCTCAAGGATGTCGAGATTGATGCCATCATACGGGCTTTGCATCGCTGGGAGGGAAACCGAACTCGGACAGCAAAGGAACTGGGCATAAGCCGCAGGACTCTCATCAACAAGATAGCGGAAAATCATCTCGATCTTTAGCCCCATATACGTTAGGAGTATCACACTATGGCTACCATTCCCCGTTGGGATCTGACTCCCATCTATCCTGCTCTCTCTAGTGAGCAGTTCAAGACCGACCTCAAGGAGGTCGTTCTGCTTGCAAACAAGCTTGAGAAAGACCTGCTTTCTCCTTCTTGCAATATTGTAGAGGCTGTGTATGCATATGAGCGCATCCTTGACTATCTGGAGAATCTTTCAGCCTATAGTTCCTGCCTGCTCACCACAGAGACTGGCAATCCTGATTTTCTCAAGGCTGTGAACCAGGTGGAGGAAGAGGCCTTGGTTGTTCAGCGTCTGGAGGTGTCATTTCTCAACTTCCTCAAGAAGCATGAGATGGAGGTTCACTTCCTGACAAAGGAAGGAGAGCCCCTCTTCTCCTATCGCTATGTCCTTTCAGAACTGCTTGAAGAGCAGGAGCACCTGATGGAACCTGAGCTGGAGAACCTTGCCTCGGACCTTGCACGTTCTGGATCCGATGCCTTCTCACGCTTGCAGGAGGCTATAAGCTCAAGTGCTACAAGTGAAGAGGGCTCTGAGAGCAAGACTGTTGTTCAGTTGCGTAACGAGGCCTTCCACGAGGATAGGGATGTACGTAAAGCTGCCTTTGAGAGGGAACTCTCAGTGTGGAAGACCCATGAGGTTGCCTTTGCTGCATCACTGAATGGGGTAAAGGGAACCACCCTCACCTTGGATAAGGCACGTGGGTATGAAAGTCCTTTGGATCGAGCCTTGAAGCAGTCAAGAATCGAGCCAAAGGTCCTCACTGCCCTCATCACTACCCTTGAGAAGAACCTGCCGATGTTCAGAGGCTACTTGAAGGCTAAGGCTAAGGCCCTCGCCCTTGAGAGTTGTGCTTTCTATGACCTCTTCGCCCCTGTGGGAACAGGGGGAAAAAACTATACCTTCCCTGAAGCCCGCTCTTTCATCATCAGGCAGTTCTCCCTTTTCAGTGAGGATATGGGCATTTTTGCCGAGAAAGCCTTCAGCAACAACTGGATTGACGCCGAGCCAAGGAAGGGTAAGGTAGGAGGAGCCTACGACACCTCCTTCCCCCTTGCCCAGCAGAGCAGGATCCTCTCTAATTTCGACGGGTCCTTCAACGCCCTTTCGACCTTGGCCCATGAGCTAGGGCATGCCTACCATGACAGCGTGGTGCTCTCCCAGAGCAATCTCTTGAGAAGCTATCCGATGACACTGGCAGAGACTGCTTCCATCTTCAGTGAGTATGTGGTGTTCCAGGGTGCTATCAGCGCATGTTCCTCCGATGAACGGCTTACCCTGATAGAGCATTTTCTGCAGGATACCACCCAGGTGTGTGTGGATATCCTCAGCCGTTTTTATTTTGAAAGTGCTGTGTTTGAAAAGCGTGCAGAAGGGGAGCTTGTCGCAGATGAACTCTCGGCCCTTATGGTTGAGGCGCAGAAGCGTAGCTACGGTGACGCCCTGTCTGTCTATCATCCGTACATGTGGGCGGTCAAGGGACACTACTACAGCAGCGACCTCTCCTTCTACAACTACCCGTATGCTTTCGGTCAGCTGTTTGCCCTCGGCCTCTACGCACAGAAAGAGAAGGATGGCCCCATCTTTGCCGCAAAGTATCGCTCCCTGTTGGAAAAGACTGGAAGCGCCTCTGCCCAAGAAGTGGCGCTCATCCTCGACTGTGATATCACCAGTGAGAAGTTCTGGCAGGAGGGGATGGATATCATTGCCTCCTATGCCCAGGAGTTTGCACATGCAAGTGAGTATTGAGAAACTTGTCCAAGGGGGCAAGGGCTTTGCCCGTTTGGACTCAAACAAAAGTCTCTTTGTTGAAGAGGCACTTCCCGGTGAAGTGGTGGAGATTCTCATCAACGAGGAGAAGAAAGGGTATGCAAAGGCTCAGGTAACAGCCATCCTGCAGGCTTCTGATGACCGTGTCACGCCCCCCTGCCGTTACTGGGGGATATGTGGTGGCTGTGACCTGCAACATCTTGCGAGTGAGAAGCAGCCAGGTATCAAGCAGAAGATGGTCCTGGAAAATCTCGAGCGTATCGGCTCGATTCCTGCATCTTCCTTTGTTCTGGAAGAGACTGCCTTTGCCAAAAGCTGGGCGTACCGAAGTCGTGTTCGCTTCCATGTGGATATGGCAACGCGTGAGATTGGCTTTCTAGCCAAGAGGAGCAACAACCTGGTCCCCATCACAACGTGCCCAATTTTAGTGGATGCCCTCAACGTTGAGCTTGCTCGGAAGGATAGGATCCTCTCAGCTGCACGCTCTTTGATGTTCTCCTCGAAAACCCGTACCAAGCGTTATGTCGAGGTCAATGCGTTTGCAGGGGACAAGAAGGTTTCTTTCGGCGATGAGGTGGTCACCGTCACTGTCGATGGGCATCTATTCTATGTGACGGCACATGTATTTTTCCAGAGTAACCTCCTTTTGCTTCCAGATCTTGTCCGGTATGTCTCAGAGCATGTACAGGGAAGTCTTGTCATGGACCTCTACAGCGGGGTGGGGACCTTCAGCAGTTTTTTGGCTTCACCAAAACGTTCGCTCATCGCTGTGGAACGCCAGAAAGAGTGTCTTGCCCTTGCAAAGCGTAATGTCCCCGGTCTTGAGGTATATACCGACAGTGTGGAGCTGTGGGCAAAGAGGCGGAGGCAGAACGTGGACACTGTTGTCGTCGACCCTCCCAGAACCGGCTTGGATGAGGGCCTTCCCGCCCTTATTGCCTCCTGGAAAGCAAAGAGGGTCATATATGTCTCGTGTGACAGTGTTACCCTAGGGCGAGACTTGCAACGGTTCATGATGCAGGGTTACACTGTATCCACGGTAAAGGTCTTTGACCTTTACCCCCAGACGTTCCATCAGGAAGTGGTGGTAATTCTGGATAGAGAGGAGCATACCCTATGAAAGACGGTTTTATAGCCTGTGGCACACTATCTCCCAAGCTCAAGGTGGCAGATTCTGTTTTCAATACAGCCTCGATACAAAGGGCAATGGACAAGGGCTTCTCTGAGAAGCTCGCTTTGCTGGTTCTGCCGGAACTGGCAGTCACAGGCTATACGTGTTCTGACCTATTCTTGCAGCGAACCCTGACCGAGGGGGTGAAAGTTGCAATTGCCCAGCTGCTCTCCCATAGCAAGGGGCACGATATGGTGGTTGTTGTGGGAGCACCCCTTATCTTTTTTGGAAACCTCTATAATTGTGCGGTGGTGATTCAGGATGCAAAAATCCTCGGGGTTGTTCCCAAACGGCATGTGCCCAACTACCAGGAGTTTTATGAGAAGCGTTGGTTTCACCTCCCCCCTGATGATGTCAGGGAGGTAAGCCTTGCAGGACAGAAGACCCTTTTTGGTACCAAGTTGCTTTTTTCCTGTACGAACATCCCAGAGTTTATCCTTGGGGTGGAGGTCTGCGAGGACCTCTGGGTTCCTGATAGTCCTTCTACCGATATGGCCCTTGCTGGGGCTACTGTCATAGCCAACTGTTCTGCCAGCGATGAGCTGGTAGGAAAAAAAGAGTTTCGGCGCTCCTTGGTATCCATCCAGAGTGCCAAGCTGGTCTGTGGCTATATCTACTGCAATGCAGGCCCTGGGGAGTCCACAACCGACCTGGTTTTCTGTGGCCATAACCTAATCTACGAGAATGGACGGCTCCTGGGCGAACAGTTCCTCGCCGAAGATACGCTCTTACGGACAGAGCTTGATGTCCAACGCCTCGCTGGGGAGAGGCTACGCATGCACACCTTTGGTGAGAGCAGGTACAGCTATACCACAGTGGAGTTTACCTGTAAGAACCTACAGCAGACAACCCTGACGCGATTCATCGATAAGGCCCCGTTTGTTCCCAACGACCCTGCAATGAGGGCTGTGCGGTGTGAGAAGATACTCACCCTCCAGGCCCTAGGCCTGAAGAAACGCCTAGAACATACAAGGATTGAGCATGTGGTCCTTGGTCTCTCTGGTGGCTTGGACTCCACCCTTGCCCTGCTGGTATCAGTGCGCTCCTTTGACCTGCTCGGTCTAAACCGATCGGGCATCATTGCGGTGACGATGCCTTGTTTTGGTACCTCCAAGCGTACCAAGGACAATGCGACCTCTCTTGCAGAGGCCTTTGGGGTTACCCTTCTCACCATCCCTATAACAGAGGCTGTGACTCAGCACTTCAAGGATATTGGCCATGAGATAGGAAACCATGATGTCACCTTTGAGAACAGCCAGGCAAGGGAACGCACCCAAGTCCTGATGGACCTTGCCAACAAGTACTCTGCCTTGGTGGTCGGTACTGGCGACCTTTCTGAACTCGCCCTTGGATGGGCAACCTACAATGGGGACCATATGTCGATGTACGGGGTGAACGCCTCTGTTCCCAAGACACTGGTTCGCCACCTGGTCACACATTTTGCCAATGAGCAGGAGCCCAAGGTGCAAAAGCTTCTCCTCGATGTGGTTGCTACCCCGGTAAGCCCTGAGCTGTTGCCAGCCTCAGAGGATGGAACCATCAGCCAGTTCACCGAGGAGGTTGTAGGGCCTTATGCCTTGCATGATTTCTTCCTGTATCAGGTGGTCCGACTGCACTTTAGCCCTGCTAAGGTTCTGCGTCTGGCACAAATAGCCTTTAGAGGCGAGTATGATAGTCTGGTCATCAAGAAGTGGCTGAAGACGTTCTACTGGAGGTTCTTCAGCCAGCAGTTCAAGCGTTCCTGTCTTCCTGACGGCCCTAAGGTGGGTTCTGTTTCTCTCTCTCCTAGAGGTGATTGGCGGATGCCCAGCGATGCCTCTGTCCAGCTTTGGATGGATGAGTTGGAAGGCCTTTGACCTGAAAAGGTAAAATAGATATACCCGCATTACATATTTATGGTATATTAATTGTAGATGGTTAATTTGTTGTTTTTTACAAATTTTAATTCTTAGCATTCATTTACAAAATTCGTTAGAGACACAAACAAGAGGCTCAAATCCACACGTGCGGATCTGAG
>JAEINL010000074.1 GCA_016342655.1 Sphaerochaeta sp.
GTTGATCCAGTCTCGGGTTGCTCTTAAGACAAAGTCCCTTCCGCTTACCTATGACAATATCACTTCCCATTGAGGCTGGGATATATTTGTAAAATAGGCTCATGTTGACAGAAAAGCATGTAAAGCTTATAATTATCTAGTTTACCATCAGATATTTGGAGGGCTTTGTGGCCAAAGAAGAAGCAATTGAAGTGGAAGGTATCGTACGCGAAGCTCTTCCCAATACGCAGTTCCGTGTGGAACTTCAGAACCAGCATGTTATCCTCGCCCATCTTTCGGGCAAGATGCGAAAACACTATATCAGGATTGTTCCTGGTGACACAGTGCGTGTAGCACTTTCTCCCTATGACCTGACCAAGGGTCGGATTATCTACAGAGAAAGGTAAGAACATACAAGTACAATGGCCGATTCTCTGGTGAGATTCGGCCATTTTTGTGTAAAGAAATATTACCTTAAACATTATGTAAACCAAGTAGCTAAAATCTGCATCCTGTGCAACAGAATGCAAATTTCTTTGTGCATTATATACTTTTCACTCTCTTGAATTTGTCCAACCATGCGATGATTCCTTTCTCCCGTTTCCAGAAAGGTTCCTCTGTTTGGCTTTGTGCTCGATTCTGATTGGCCTTTTCTAAGCCGTTTTCTTTTTGTTTGCTCAATATTCGAGCATATACCTCTGTAGTCTTCACCGAGACATGATCCAGGATATCCCTGTTTGAAGAAGATGGACTGCTCATGAGTGCCTCAGGCAATGACCTGAGGACGCGTCAGGAATAAGTTCACTACTGTGCCCCCTTGCCAATTCGATGTGCTTATCGAGAATCTTACCCAATGCCTGCCGAGTCATCCTGTTTCCCTGTCTGTTGAAAAACCTCGAGCCAGGTTCCTATCGGGCCGATGATACGGCTAACGGCAAGATAGGTAGAAGGAATGATCGTAGTTGCAAATCCGGATAATGAACAGGTTGCTTACCTGATGAATCCCCATTGAGACCTCAAATTCACCAGGAAGAATACTGAGATACGTCCCTGCAAAACCAAAAAGCGCATAGTAGGCCATGAGCGATGATATGGAAGATAACCGTACACCCGAGGATATCAAAGTCCTGGGAAGGAAAATCATACAAGTGAATTGTGATAAGGCCTAACCTTTCATTTCAGAGGTGCTATTGGTTATGCTGGATATTTTTTCTTAGTTAGGTCTGTCCGTATTACATAATAATTGACGATCGTATGGTACAATTCTAAGATTCTTGCCGACCTAGAACTCAGCATAATAGGAGAGAGTTTAGGCCTGACTATATAGTACATAGTGCCACAGTGTAGGGAAAACAATCACTTTCATAAATTTGTGTCCGGTTTTAGGACAGTATTGTACTCCTTTATCCCTTAACATTCCTCAACTAGCCCGTAGAACAGGGTTTACAAAATTGGCATAGAACTTGCATGTGCAAATAGTATTAAAGGAGCAAAATTACAATGAACATGAAAGAAATCTTCAAAGTGGAAAAACCAATGATTGGGATGGTTCACCTTCCCGCCCTTCCAGGATCACCCCTATATGACGAAACTAAAGGTATTAAATATATTCAGGAAATAGTCAATGCAGATGTAAAGACTCTTGTTGATGCAGGATTTGATGCTCTCTCATTTAGTAATGAAGGGGACCGTCCTTATCTCTCCGATGTAGACAAAAGCACTGTCGCCACTATGGCAAGAATAATTGCACTGGCAACAGAGAAAGTGAAGATTCCTTTTGGATTATCAGTATTGGCTGATGCTGAAGCTGCAATCGCAATTGGAAACGCTATTAGTGCTGATTTTGTGCGGATTTTCCTTTCTTGGGTTTTTGTTGGGGATTGGGGGATTGTGGACCCCTGTGCTGGTGCCCTGCTTCGAGGAAAACGGAATATCAATGGTACAATGAAAACCATCGCAAATATATCCGGCCATACTGTTCCCCTAGGCAATCGGAGTCTGAAAGACATTGCTGCAGGTGCAGTAAAATTCGGGCTTGCCGATGCTTTGTGCCTTGGAGGAACCACCGCTGGAGCTCCAATTGACATCGAGGATATCAAAGCAGCAAGAGCAGGATCTTGCGGAGCACCGGTAATCGCAGGAACTGGTGTATCACTCTACAACATGGATACCTACCTTCCAATGATCGATGGCGTGATTGTGGGTACCAGTCTAAAATTCGACAAGGATACCTTTAAGCCAGTAAATCCTGAAAGCGCAAAAGCTTTTATCAAAAAAGCAAATGAAGTTAGGAATAGTCTATGACAATCCTCCAAACCAAGGGACTGACTAAGAGGTTCCAAGGTGTGGTTGCACTCTCTGACGTAGATTTTGAACTTGAAAAAGGCGAAATTCATGCCATCGTCGGAGAAAACGGAGCTGGCAAATCCACGTTTGTCAAACTTCTTGCAGGTATCCACAATCCGACAGAAGGGACTTATTATATTGACGGGAAAGAAACCCTATTTTCTTCACCAAAAGAAGCTATGCCATATATTGGTTTGGTTCATCAAGATAGAGAGCTCATTCCTCATTTTAATGGATATAGAAATCTTTTTCTTGGTACTGAAATCAGTAAAATTGGATTCCTAGACAATGTCTCTATGAAGGAACAATGTAATATAATTAGAGAGAAATTCAATTTAAATATGGACCTTGATAAACCTGTAATGGAGCTTGGAACAGGGCAACAGGAAATGATGACTATCCTCAAGATTCTTTTTAGGCATCCCCCTATACTGATTTTTGATGAACCAACGGCCTCACTCAGCATGCAGGAAAGTGAAATTCTTTTCTCCTTGATAAGAGATCTCAAGACACAAGGATTTTCAATAATCTACATCTCACACCGATTACCGGAAGTTCTCAGTTTGGCAGACAGAATCTCCGTGCTGAAAAATGGGAAAAAGGTGATCACTTTGGATAATAAAGGGATTACTGAGCAGCAGCTGATTTCCTATATGATTTCCAAAAACCTTGAGAACCAATATCCAAAAGTAGAAAAGGAAATCAAAGAGACTATCTTTGAAGTAAAGGATTATTCATATGAGAAAGAAAACCTGCATAAGCTAAATTATTATGTACGTAGTGGCGAGATAGTTGGATTTGCTGGACTCGTGGGTGCAGGAAGAACTGAATTGAACCTTTCAATCTTTTCCGGACAAGGAAGGAATACCCAATCAATATTCATGGAAGGAAAACCTTTCTGCTCTTCAAGTCCAAAAGAAAGCATCAATAATGGACTCGTTATGATTCCTGAAGATCGTAGAGGTCAAGGTGTCATTGTGGGCATGAGTATCAAAGAGAATGTAATTCTTCCCAACATGAAAGCTCTTACTAATAAAGGATTTATTAATAAAAAGAAAATTGATAGCTTCTCAAAGGATATAGTTTCCAGACTTTCCATTGCGGCTTCTTCTGATGAACAACAAGTAAGGACTCTCTCTGGGGGAAATCAGCAGAAGGTCGCTATAGGGAAATGGCTGGATATAGGAGCAAAAGTTTGGATTTTCGATGAACCCACCCAAGGTATTGATGTCGAAACAAAATCCGAGATCTATAAGATGTTGGGAAACTTCGCAAAAAATGGTGCTGGGGTAATATTCATTAGTTCTGACTTACGCGAATTAACTGAGATTGCTGACAGAATTTATGTAATGTGTGAACACAAAATAACAGGAGAATTTAGTTCTCCATTCGTTGAGAATGACATTTTGACTAACATGATTGGAGTAGAAAAATGAATAAACAGAGAATTGCAAAAGTTATCACAAAATATGGGACCATGATAACTTTGGGATTAATTATTATAGGCTTTTCCCTATTTGTTGATGGCTTTGCAGCACCAAAGAACCTTGTAAACATTCTCAAGCAAATTGCACTCTTAACGGTCATTGCAGAGGGATTTACTATGTGTCTGATTGTTGATGAGTTGGACCTTTCATTTGCCAATATTGCCTGCTTGTCAGGGATCATTTCTGGAGGATTAATTCTTGCTGGCCAACCAACAATAATTGCAATAATTGTGCCATTGCTGGTAGGTTTTGCTTTTGGTTTGGCTAGTGGGTTATTAGTAACAAAAGTAGGAATCTCTTCCTTAATTACCACTTTAGCAATGAGCATTCTTGCTACTGGGTTAACGTACTGGATTACTGGAGGTGTCTCGTTCTATGGAGAGATGCCTTCTTCTTTTCTTATGCTGGGAAGGGGTTATTTTCTAGGTATTCCTTCCTTAATTCTCATAATGCTTGTTACTGTAGTTATCTCCCATATCCTTATCAACAAGACAAAAACAGGAATCTATCTTCAGGCTACAGGAGCAAACAAGGAAGCTACAAAACTCTCTGGTGTAAATACCGATGTGTACAAGGTTCTCGCCTTAATCATTTGCAGTGTCGCTGCAAGTTTCGCTGGAGTATTGCTCACATCCAAACTTGGAGCAGCAAACCCTGAAGCAGCTTCAGGTTACATGATGGATACATTTGCTGCTGCCCTGCTCGGGACTACGGTATTGAGCATCGGTCTGGCAAGTCCTATCGGAACATTTATCGGGGCATTGATGATTGGAGTATTGAATAATGGGATGACTCTTGCCGGTGCCCAATATTTTATGCAAGACATAATTAAGGGAATCATTATCATTCTTTCAGTTTCCATTGCCTCAAGCCAGGCAAGAAAACTTGCAAGAAACTGATTTTGAATAAAGTAAAAACACGTGGAGGTGTAAAATGAAAAGAAGCTTGAGAATTGGATCTGTTCTTCTTGTCTGTTTTGCATTGTTGCTGTCATGTACAGTCGACGATGGAAAAACAAAAAGTACCACGGCAACCGCAGTCACAGAAGTGAAAGCTGTTGAACCAGCTAACGCCAACGAACCTACTCAGAAAATAGTAAAAGTAGGATTCATTGCAACGAACCTCTCTGCAGAAAGCCAAGCTAGGGTAGCCAAGCAATTCAAAAATATTGGTGAAGAAAAAGGATGGGATCTCACAATTCTGAACTCTCAGGGATCGATTGAAACTCAAGCAACGCAGATAGACAATTTAGTACAAATGAAGGTAGATGCCATTGTTTTGGCCATGGGACATCCATCCGAAATCAAACCTTCTATCTCTGCAGCCAATAAAGCAGGTATCCCTGTGATTACCATTGCTTCTGGTTACGTTGATGGCGTAGTTACTGATATCACCGCAAACGACTTTGTAATGGGTGCAAAGATTACCTCCCACCTTTTTGACACTCTTGGAGGAAAGGGAAATATTGTCGCAATAAAATTTGTAAAGAATGCCGGATGTAGAAAACGTGGAGAGGTATTCGATGCAATTCTTCCTGAATATCCTGAAATCAAACTATTGGATGAGTATTCGGTAGCAGCTACCGCTCGATTCATGGATGACACAACATCTGCAATGGAAACATTTGTGACCAAGTATGGTGATGAAATCGATGGTGTATGGTGTGCATTTGATCAGCTAGCTTATTCTTGTGCCGATGTTCTTCAAGCTCAGGGTTACAATGATGCAATGGTTGTTGGCGTTGATGGTAATGAGGAAACCTTCCGAAGAATTGAGAATGGAACAATGGCTGCAACCATCTCTCAACCTTTCGAGGAAATGGCAAATACCGCCAGTGTGATAATTGAAAAAATCATTTCAGGAGTATCCCCTGAAGATGCAGCAGGTTCACACATTCTGTATGTTGATGCTCCATTGGTAACCAAAGCAACCCTCAGTAATTAAAATAATTAATCTTGATAGAGCTTCCCCATAATAGGGAAGCTCTATCGTTGGAAATGAAACATGAAAAAATATTATCTTGGTGTAGATGTCGGAACAAGTTCAACAAAAGCGACTATCCTTGATGAACAAGGATTTATCATCCAGAAAGCTATTGTAAAAAACATACTAATCAATCCTGCAGAAGGCTTCTTTGAAGTTGACCCTATTGAATGCTGGTGGAAGGGGTTTTTGCAAATCTGTCAGGATTTTAATCAATTTCTTCCTCATGTGCAATCAGTATGTATTAGTTCTGTTTGTGGTTCTTTTGTACCTGTTGATGCTTGTTTGAACCCTACTTACAATGCTATTTTATATGGAATTGATACTCGTGCGGTAACTCAAATTAAAAGGATGAACACCTGGTATGGTGAAACCGAACTGAACACCAGACTGGGTGGTCAGTTCACTACGCATTCCATTCTTCCAAAGGTCCTTTGGTTAAAGGAAAACCTTCCCAATGTTTATGCACAAACGACTTCATTTCTAGAAAGCAATAACTTCCTCACGGCTAAACTCACAGGAATTCGCGCATGGGATATACCTTCTGCAGCTGCAACAAGGTTGGTTGATTCTCAGACTAAATCAATACCCATAGATATTTGTAACAAATTTGATATAGATTCCACGAAGATTCCTTGTTTTAGATGGCCATTGGAAAAATTAGGGTTAATAACAGAACAGGGCTCAAAAGAAACAGGTCTACCTAAGGGAGCAACCGTATTTACTGGTGCATGTGATGTGAATGCTGAAGCTATGTCAGCAGCGAGTATCTTCCCCGGCAATACTATTTGTGTTTTCGGTTCAACAATCAGCCTGCTTCATACCATGGATTCTCTTAAAAAGGTCAAAGGATTTATTTCCGGTTTTTCATTGTTAGAAAATACGTTTCGCTTAGGAGCTGCGACTTCCTCAGGGACTCGATTTCTTGCAAAAATTGATTCTTACTTTGATTTCAAGGATTATCTAGATACAAAAGGAGTAAGCCTATTGCCTTCAGGACTACTCATGCAACCTTATATCGATGGAGCGAGAACTCCTTATGACAATCCGAACGCGTTAGGCATAATCTGGGGTATTAATAGCGAAACCACTAGAGATACCTTCTTTCTTGCCTCCCGTGAAGCATTAGGATATGAAATCTTCCTCCTTGCCACATTAATCGAACAAGAAGGAGAAATAATTGATAAAATCAGTTGTAGTGGAGGATTGTCCAATAATGGTTCGGTAATGCAGGTTATCGCCAACATCACAGGAAAAACCCTGCTTTGTAATTCAGGTGTTGATGCCTCTTTTGGAGACTGTTTAATATCAATGCTTTTCCAATGTTCCCTTGATGAGATTCTCAAACTTCCCGGTGTAAAAGAACTTCAAGGAAAGCAGATAACAATAAAACCAGAAACCAATGTACATAAGCTATACCAACCATTTGCTTTGAAGTATCTCGACTTGTATCAATCAACAATTGACCTCAGTTTTCCACGTTAGGAAATATCTCTGGGGATTTGCAAAGAGAAAAGGCATCCATGAGGAAACATATTTTCTACTTGTATATCCCCATGATTATTTTTCGCCAAATTGTGACAGAGATACAATCCCAATCCAATATTCTCCCCTGCTTTCGTTGAATAGAAAGGTAAGAATACATCGTTGATATGTTCAAGTATTAGCCCTGGTCCATCATCACGTATTCTAATGATGATATCATTTCCATCCTCAGAAGCGTCCAACGCAATCCAAATGTTTCCGCCATTCTTCATAGCTTCAACAGCATTCTTCAATATATTTAGGAGAATCTGTTTAATCTCACTTACTTTAGCAAATGCGAATACTTTTTTGGATATTTTTTCCAGGTTGATTTTCACTCCTTTCTCTTTTCCATAATACTTGAAAAAAATATAGACTTCTTCAATGACTCTTTTCACATCGAACCTGATGCTAACATTAACATTTGGTGAGGAATAGGAAATCAAACTGCTGATAATTCGTGAAATTGATAGGATTTGATTCTCTACTTCCTGAATGATTTCTTTTTGATCATTATTTGTCAATTCTGAGGAAAGATAATCTAAACAATTGTTAATAATTCCCAGTGGATTGTTTATTTCATGAGCAATACCTGCGGATAATATGCTAATGGAAGACATCTTATCAATATAGGAAATTTTTTCCCGTAACTGAGCCGTTTCTGTAGTGTCAAAAAAAATTACCATCTCTCCAATAACCGTACCGCTCTCTTTGATTGGGTACAGCGTGACATTTACATTTTTAATTGAATCCTCAATATGAAGCATCTGATTGAGGATGTTAAGCTTTTCTTCTTTCATCAAGGCTGCACAAATGTTACTAATCACTCCATCATTCCGAGATAATAATAATGCCGAGAAATCAGAACCAATCAGAGATTTTTTATCAACGTGAAAAAAATCAACTGCAGAATTATTAATCAATTTGATCTTCTGATCCTTATCCAAAACAAGAACATTAACCGGAAGAGATTCTAAAATGGCTTCGTTATATCGCAATAATTGGTAGAAATCTCGAGCATTTGATGTATCTTCATTTAATCGAAAGTTTGCATAGGTCAGCTTAATGATATTGAAGGTGTCAATATCTTTGACACTTTCTGTAAACAAAATCTCTCCCTTCCTCATTATTGAGATGGTTTCTGCAATGTTTCTCGTGTTTTCGATATCATGACTGATAATCAGACAGGCCATACCCGAAGCATGCTTCGCATTGATTATTTGTAAAACCTTTTCGAAAGAGGACTGGGAAAGACTATCTAATGATTCATCAAGAATAAGAAGTTCAGGATTACGGTAAATACGCAGTAATATACTCACTAGCACCTGGTCAGAGAGATATAAATTTGCAATCCGCTCGCTAGAATTTAAATCAATATCCCATCGATTGAAAAACTCCTGTATTTTCTTCCTTTCCTTGTTCTTGTCATAAAAGAATCCATTCCGAATAGTTGGACTGAATAAATAAAAGTTCTTGGCAATTGTAAAATGACGTACAAGTATGCCTTTTCGCGGTACATATTCTACATGTTCCTTTACAAACATCTTTGGATTGGCAAATACTTTCTTTCCATGAATGAATACCTGCCCCTCCTGTACATTAATCAAACCTGAAAGAATCTTAGCAAGCGTAGATTTTCCTGAGCCGCTTTCGCCGGTGAGAACCCTGCTTTCACCTTCGTCCATCGAAAAATTGACATGTTTTATCGCCGTCAAGTTCCCATAGGTTGCTGACACATCATTTAGTTCAATTAGGCTACTCATTTTATTCGTTACTCTCCTCTAAGGAGAATTTTTTAATTTTACTATATAGAGTCGAACGACTGATTCTTAACACTTCTGCCGTTTCTTTTTTGTTATTGTTGAGTCGCTTTAGCGTATGCTTAATCAGATTAGTTTCACCTTCTTCCAGTGTTTGTACTTCCTTTTTAGATATTACCTCATCAATAAACCCATTTTTTTGAAGATTGCTTATAAAGGAGGAAGGTAGATCATTAAGAATAATCTCATTGTCAGTGGCAACCAAACAAGCATATTGCAGAACGTTCATCAATTCACGGATGTTCCCTGGCCATAGATACTTAAGAAACAGGTCTTCGACATTAGGGGACAGTACTTGCTTTTCACTAGTCCTCCTTGAATATCTCTTAATAAAGAAGGAAACCATAGGGAGAATATCATCCTTCCTCTCTCTTAACGGAGGAAGTTCAATGAAACCAGCATTTAATCTATAATAGAGGTCATTACGGAATTTTCCTTCTTCAATCATTGCACTTAGATTCTTATTTGTTGCAGATAAAAATCTCACATCAACATGAATGGTTTTTTCACATCCAATTGGCTGAATCTCTTGGTTCTGAATAGCACGAAGGATTTTTGCCTGTAAAGCCAAAGGCATATCGCCTATTTCATCAAGAAAAAGAGAGCTCTTGTCAGAACGAACAAAGACCCCCTTGTATTGTTCAGTTGCTCCTGTATAGGCACCCTTTTCATGGCCAAAGAGTTCATTATCTAACAAGGAGTCTGTAAATGCCGCACAGTTTGACTTTTGCATTACTAGTGTATTTCGTTTGGAATTCTGATGAATATATTCTGCAATAACCTCTTTCCCTGTTCCATTTTCTCCTTGAATGAGGATTGGAATGTTTGAATCTGCAAGTTGCCTTGCAAGAAAAAGACAATGCCTCATCTTCTCATTACATGTTTCAAAGAAACAGGTATCCAATGAAGATCCAACAAGATTATCTCTGCTATTTTTCGAAACTGTTATTACATTGTTGATTGTCTTAATGAGTTTTTGCATATCAATAGGTTTTTGAATATAGTCAACAACCCCATTCTTCATCACCTCTACAGCAGATTCAATTGTAGCATATCCAGTAAGCATGATAATGGGAATCTCGGGTTTGTTCTCCATCAGTTTTATCGAAACTTGAATACCATCCTCTTGTCCCAATCGAAGATCAAGAAGAATTACTTGCACTGAATTTTTAGCCAACACAGTTAAGGCCTGTGAAGAACATGAGGCGGTAAAACATTCATACTTTCGCATACGTAGGCTTCTCGAAAGACTTTCTCGAAACTTTTCATTATCATCAACAATCAATATTCTAACGGTGTTCAATTCTTCCTCCAGAGACTACTTTGAGTTTTATTGACCAGAAGCCATTTACTCACCAACCATATTATAGCTTATAATATCAGAAATTAATGCAAAGGTTTGTGCCAAACGTATCGATTAGCAGTTGATAATGGAAGAAGCGAAAGCTTTTACCAAAAATTTATTGTATTTCGGTTTTGGCTTTCAATATAGAAATATTTAAAAAAAATTACTGTCAATAATTAGTAAATCGTTATTGCAGAAGCAACATTCTTTTCAAACAAGTTTCTCACAAATGGTTTCTCCATCGAAGTCAAAGACTTATCGAATGGAATGGATCCTAGCATGGCCATTCTTCTTTACTCTATCCCATAGTGAGGTAATCATTACAAACGGTCTTCTACATACCTAGTATGTTCATCTTTTCTGGTCTTGTTCAGACCATTCTTATTTATCTTTCAGAATAATCCAGATGACACCACTGCCCCCATAGTGTGCTTTAGGGGTGTAGGCTTCAGTGACAACGCCACTGAGACGGATTGCGCTCAAAGCTACGTCCTTCAACAGGGAAAAGCCCTTGTCATTGTGCAGGCCCTTGCCTGGAATGATGGATATCTTCCTCAGACCTTTACCTGCACACTCCTTGAGGAAAGAGACACACGCCTCTTCCGCTTCCCGAACCTTCATACCATGCAGATCGAGAGTCTCCTGAGGTTCCAATGCCCTCAGAGCGGAGACAGAACGGAAGTTGGGCTTGGTCTCAAGCTTTTCCTTCATCGACTTGGCTAGGGCAGCCTTCTCGTCAGAGACTTCGTTCCACTTCTTGTAGGTATCGGCAAAGGACCAGGTGACGTTGCTCTCTTTCTTTGTATCCTCTTCTTCCTTATCCTGCAAAGCCTGCACCATCTCCTTGGAGGGGTGCAGCTTCACATCCTTTGGAGGCTCTGATACTTTCTGGGTAGGGACAACCCTACGATCCTTCTTGGGTGCTACCCCATTAAACTCATCAAGAAGCGAACCAAAATCCTTTTTAGGCATATACTGCTTGCTCGGTCTGATGGGGTCAGCTTTCTTATTTTCTTGTGCCTTGACTTTTTCCCCATCCCACTCAGAAAGGATTTCTGCAAAGGATTTCGCAACCTGTACCTTGCTATGGCTTTTCATGCGTGCAGTGACCCCATCCATCTCGCCTGTGGTTTCCCAAACCCTGAGGATATCACCGAAATTTGCATTAGGATCATACCCTTTGATCAAGGGTTCCTTTCGCTGGGAGCGTACTACAGTCTCAGGCTGTTTTTTTTTCTCTATCGTTCGTACGATTTTCTTTTCAATGTTTTTGGGGACGACCTTTTTAATCTCTTCAAAGGGCCTGTAGGCATCATCCGCAATAGGAAGACGGCTGTCACCAGCCGTCTCTTTCTTCTTTACCACGAGTTTCTTCTTGGCCATTCACACCTCTCGAACGTCCAACAATTGTGAGACGAACGGCTTAATTATCTCCACCACCTTACTGATGGAAGAGCCCTGCACCTTGATGGTACAGATGGCATTGGTCGGATCGGTTCCCATGAAGGTCCCGAACGTAATGATATCAATATTCTGCTCGCTGAGAGCCTGAGATATCTTGGCTATGGTTCCAGGCTTGTCCTCAACGATAAAGGAGACCCTAATGCCAAAGTGGCGGGCTCCGAACAGCTCCAACAGGATCTTGAACATGTCACTCTTGCTGACAATGCCGATAAGCTTGTCGCCTTCAAGCACAGGCAGGCAGGAGAGGTCCTGGTCGACCATCATGCGCGCAGCCTCTTCAACGGTAGTGTCCTTAGTGATGGTAACGACATTCTTGCTCATCAGTTTTTTTACAGTCAGCTTGCTGAGCAGGTATGCCATTTCATGGATGGACAGACTACTAGCAGGAGAGGGGGAAGCATAGAGGATATCCTTTTCCGTGATGAGCCCTACAAGCTTCTTATCCTTGTCCAGAACAGGAAGTCTATGCACCTTCTCTTGCTTCATAAGGGTAGAGGCTTCTGAAATTGACATATCAGGAGTAGCTGTAACAGGGTTGCGAGTCATTCTTCGTTCGATAATCATATGATTCTCCTACCTACCATCTACTAGTACTATAATTCAAGACTAGGCGAATATCCAGTCATTATTCACCCAGATATGCCGCCCTGACCTTTTCATTCTCCAAAAGGGAAGCTGAGGCATCATGGAGGACAATCCTTCCATTCTCCATGACATAGCCATCTTTCGATGCCTTCAGTGCCATACGGGCATTCTGCTCAACCAGGAAGACGGTGACATTGTCCTGCTTGTTGATTAGGTCGATCTTCTCAAAGATATCGGCTATGATCAGAGGAGCAAGCCCCAAGCCGGGTTCATCAAGCAAAATCAGGCGAGGCGCGCTCATCAGAGCCCGTGCTATAGCCATCATCTGCTGTTCCCCTCCGGAGAGGGAGCGAGTCTTTTGCCTTCTGCGAGCCCCAAGTATGGGGAAAAAGTCATACATCGCCTCTTTGCGTTCAGCAATGAGGGCCTTGTCACGGACCATGAAAGCTCCCATGTCCAGATTCTCTTCCACACTCATGTCGGCAAAGACGCGCCTTCCTTCGGGAACGAGGGCAATGCCCCTTGAGGCGATCAGGTCTGTGGTAAGGCCTTTACGGCTCTTCATACGACCCCACTTAGAACCATTTCCAACAGCATTGCGAGACTGACAGATCTCCTCACCATCGAAGGTGATAGATCCTTCAACCAGAGGCTCTAGACCCACTATTGCCTTCAGAAGGGTACTCTTACCACTCCCGTTCGCTCCGATGAGACAGACAATATCACCCTGGTTTACATGCATGCTCACATTCCTAAGCGCCTTGATGTTTCCATAGGTTACAGAGATCTCCTCAATGCTCAGCAGTTCGCTCATGCTTCTTCCTTTCCGAGATAGGCCTCGATGACACTCGGGTTATGCTTGATCTCCCTGGGGGTTCCCTCTGCAAGCTTCTGCCCGTAGTTCAATACGGTGATGGTATCACAGATATTCATGACCAGCTTCATATCGTGCTCGATAAGCACCACTGTTATGCCAAGGTCACGGACCTTGCGGATGATGCTCATCAGGTGTTCGGTCTCCTGTGGGTTCATACCTGCAGCGGGCTCATCCAGGAAGAGCAGCTGTGGCTCTGTTGCCAGTGCCCTTGCTATCTCCAGCTCGCGCTGTTTTCCATAAGGGAGGTTCTTGGCAAGCTCATTCTTGGACTGGCCCATTTCAAAGAAATCCAACAAGGAGTCTGCTTTCTCATAAATCTCCTGCTCTTCCCTCTTTAGGTATATGTAACTTTTCAGGGCGTTTACAAACCTCCCTTTAGTCTCGCTCGCCCCTGTCTTGAAGTGTCGTCCGATCATGACATTCTCAACGACAGAAAGGTCCTTGAAGAGACGGATATTCTGGAAGGTACGGGCGATTCCCATACGGCAGATCTTATGGGCGGGGTAACCGGTAATATCCTTGTTATTAAAGAATACCTTACCGCTTGAAGGGTTATCCAAGCCTGTCATGTTGTTGAACAGGGTTGTCTTTCCTGCCCCGTTAGGACCTATAAGACCGGTAATGAGTCCGGTCTCAACGGTAAAGTCGACCTTGTTTACAGCAACAACCCCACCATATGCCCGGGTAAGGGCTTCAGTTTCCAATAAAATCATCGCTTGCCTCCCTTACCACCATAGGTGTGCTCTTCCCGTCCAAGCAAACCCTGGGGTCTCCAGATCATCATCACTACCAAAATCAGGCCAAACAGTATCTGCTTGAACTGGGGAGGGATGACACTGCTGAGACCGGTGAGCTGGGGGAAGTAACTGATGAGCTGGATAATGAAGGTTCCAAGGATTGCCGCCTTGAAGTTTCCCATTCCCCCGAGGACCACCATGCACAAGACCATGACCGATACCATAAAGGTATACGTGCCAGGGGTGACAGAGAGGGAGAATACTGCCTGCAGGGATCCGGCAATACCGGCTACGGCAGCCCCTAGGACAAAGGCATATACCTTGTACTTGGTAATGTTGATTCCCATCGACTGGGCTGCAATTTCGTCTTCACGAACGGCGGTGAGGGCCCTTCCCATCCTTGAGCGAGCAAGGCGTTGGAAAAGAACATAGGCTATGATGACAAAGAGTATCACCATCACCAGGAACGAATACTTCTTGTAGGGGTTGATGGTAAAGCCAAAGAGATCGGGCATCGGGATCTTCTGGATGCCCATTGGCCCGTTGGTGAGGGAGTCCCAGTTGTTCAGGATATTTCGCACAATCTCGCCAAAGCCCAAGGTTGCGATAGCAAGGTAGTCTCCCTTGAGCCGCAAGGTGGGCAGTCCTATGAGCAGACCGAACAGGGCGCTGATAATGGCCGCAACCGGCAAGGTCGCCCAGAAAGACCAACCCATATGGGTGGCCAATATGGCTGTCGTATAGCTACCGATTGCAAAGAACCCTGCCTGACAGAGGGAGAGCATTCCCCCATAGCCGGTGATGACATTCTGCCCGATGGCCATCAGGGCGTAAATTCCTGTATAGATGAGTATCAAAAGAAAAAAGTTAAACATATTACACCTTCTCCTTTTCGACTTTGCCGAATAAGCCTTCAGGCTTGACCAAGAGGATGATGATGAGCACGCCAAAGGCTATGGTGTCTTTCAAGCCAGAGGGAATACCCAATATTGCTACTCCGAAGGTTTCAAGCAGCCCAAGCAGGATTCCTCCAAACATGGCCCCTGATATGTTTCCGATACCTCCGACAACCGCAGCGACAAAGGCCTTGAGACCGGTCATGGTTCCCATAGTGGGATAGACCTTGAAGTCAAGGGCAATAAGGATGCCTCCAACGGCTGCAAGTGCGCTACCGATGGCAAAGGTAAGACTGATGACCTTGTTCACATTGATACCCATCAGCATGGCAGTGTCCTGATCCAGGCTGGTGGCACGCATTGCCTTTCCCATCCGTGTCTTGTCAACAAACAGTTTCAGTGCAAGCATCATGGCAAGCGAAACTACGAGTATCAAGATCTGATGTGGTGTAATGATTACCCCACCTAGGTTGATGGAGCTGTTGTCAAAAGGATAGTTGAACTTCCTGGACCGGGTTCCCAGCATCCAGGCAGCACTGTTGGAAAGTATGAACGAGACTCCGATTGCACTCAACAGAGGAGCAAGCCTTGTAGCCCTTCGCAGTGGCTTGTAGGCAACGCGCTCGATGGCCATGCCCAATATACCACAGCTTGCCATACTTATGAGCATGGCAATGAAAAAGGCAACAACTGTCCAAACCCCTAGAGGAGAGTCTCCCCTCAACAGGTCAAAGATAAACAGTCCGATATACGCCCCTACCATGAGAATATCACCATGGGCGAAGTTGATGAATTTTAGAATGCCATACACCATAGTGTACCCTAGGGCAATAAGTGCATAGATGCCCCCCAAAGTCAGGCCATTCATCAGATGTTGGAAAAATTCAGCGATTCCCACGATGCGCCTCTCCTTATCCATAGTAACTGGATAGTACGATAACATGAAAAGACCGGTGTAAACAACACCGGTCTCTCCAATTTCCCTATGACCGGGAATAGAAAAATCAGTCGATCTGGATCAACTTGCCATCAACAACAGTATAGGTGCCCAAGTACTCGGGAGTAGTCTTGTTTACCTTGTACACGCCCTGATAGGCTACCAGATCCCCATTCTCAGCAAAGTTGACAGTGCCGCTTACACCAGGATAATCCTTGGTTGCAGCAACTCCATCACGGACTGCCTTGCGGTCAAACTTACCAGTCTTCTTGTAGACAGAGTCCATAGAGTTAAGCAGGATGTTAGCGCCGTCAAAGGCGTTGGTAGCAAAAGAATCAGGACCAACACCATATTTACTGGTATAGTCGGCTACAAACTTGCTATATGCTGCGCTTTCCTTGACTTTGGCAGGACCAACATAGACAACACCATCGGTGAAACCACCGGCGAGTGTGTAAATCTCAGGGTTGGAGAATCCATCACTGGATACGAATGGGATGTTGATTCCAAGCTGTTTTGCCTGTTCAAGAATCTGAGCCATTTCTGCAGTGTAGTTAGGGATGTAGATTGCATTAGGGTTTGCAGTCCTGATCTTGGTAAGCTGAGTCTTGAAATCCTTGTCGCCAACCTGACATGCCTCAGCGATGATAACCTTACCGCCGGCTGCTTCAAAACTAGCAGTCATGCCTTCATACAGGCCCTGGCTGTAATCATTCTTTGCATAGAGAACACCCATGGTGCGAAGCCCAAGCTCTTCATAGAAGAAATTACCGGCAACTTCACCCTGAAGTCCATCGGAAACGACTGTGCGGAATACATAGTCACCAATAGCTGTGATGTCAGCATGGGTAGCAGAGGGAGAGATCATGACAATTCCCTCGTTCTGGACACGTTCGCCGACGGCAAAAGAGACACCGGTGAATACAGGACCGATAAGTCCGGTAATCTTATCTGCTGAGGAGAGCTTTTCAATTGAAGAGAGGCCTTTCTCAACGTTACCTTCAGAATCTTCAGTAACAAGTACAACAGGAAGTTTCCCGTTGAAACCACCCTTGGCATTGAACTGTTCAACAGCAAGCATGACAGAGTTGTTGCTCAACACACCGTAGTTGGCGTAATCACCGGTCATAGGACCGATAAAACCGATTTTTGGGCTGGAAGCTTCTCCACCACCCTGAGCAAACATAGGAGTAGCAACAAGTGCAAACAGAGCTACAAGAGCTACAAGAACATACAAGCTTTTTTTCATACTTGGGTACCTCCAAACTGTACGAGAACAAGAATGTTAATCATCCCTGTAAAGTATAAATTCCTTTATACAGTAAAGGGTATATTTATTCAACAATTAACCACCTAAAAATACTATAAATAGGGAATACACTGAAAAACCACCAACAGAAGACCATTTCCACCCTTAGGTAATCATGATAGACTACGCACAAGAGTAATCGGAGGCTTCTAATGGCAAAAGAGAGAAAAACCCTTGGAGAGTTCAAGAAGTTCATAACACGGGGCAATGTAATGGATCTGGCAGTAGGTATCATTATTGGCACTGCATTCACTGCAATCGTCAACTCACTGGTGAAGGACATCCTTATGCCCTTCATTGGTCTGATAATGGGCGGGATCAGTTTCGTGGACCTGAAGATTGTCATCACAGCCGCCACAGAGACAACTGCTGAAGTTGCTATCAACTATGGCACGTTTATCCAGAGGGTCATCGACTTCCTCTTTATCGCAATTGTGGTGTTCTTCATTGTAAGGACCATTAACAGGATGCGAGAGAGGCTTGAAGAACGAAAAAAGATGGAGGAAGCAAAAAAAGAGGCATCACCTCCCCCGGCTCCTGTTATTCCAGCTAATGTTAAACTCCTGACAGAGATTAGGGACTTGTTGAAAAAACAGAAGATCTAACGGCTCCTGACTATATGGCATACAAGGCTTGGAAATAGAAAAAACTGCAAAGGTATTACCCGATGCAGTTTTTTTCTATCTCACTTTATACATTCAAAAAATCGATCGCAGGTACAGGACAAATCAATGCACTCGCTTGAAATCGATAAAACCACGTTCAACATTGGTGCTTGTCAATTCCACCCGAAGCGAGTCGCCAACATCCAATCCCTTAAAACCAATGGACAACCGTCCTTCTAGTGGTGGATTCATGATACGTACCCATGTGCCTTTATCAGCTGCACCTGTAACGATTGCATCGAACTGCTCACCAATTCTTCGTTCAAGGAGAATCGCTGCTGCTGATTTCACCATCTGCCTTTCCACTTTATTCGCTGAATTTTCGGCTGTATTGCAGTGCTGTGCAAGATCTTTCAGTTCTTCAATGGAATAGGGAGAAGGGAGGTCAGAAATAGCTGCTTTCAAAATACGTTGGGTTAGCAGGTCCGGATAACGACGATTCGGAGCTGTCGAGTGGGTGTAGCTCTTTAAGGCAAGCCCAAAATGGCCTTCACCAGTACTGCCAGGAAGCTGGACTACATAGTCTCCAGACCCTAGAAGCTTTATGACACTGAGAGATACATCAGGAAACCGAAGAGGGTCTGCCTTTTGGGATGATACCAAAAATTTCTCAAGTGCTATCGAGTCAGGTTCTGCCGGAAGCTTTGTGCCATGTTCTGCCACTACCGATACGATACGGTCCCATCGTTTAGGTTTACTGACCACACGTCTGATCGATACATAGTTCATGGAAGCAAGATATTTCGCCGTAACGCTGTTTGCCGCTATCATGAAGTCCGCTATCATTTCTTTTGCACGGTTAGGGTTGTCAGGTATGATATCGACCAACGTATCACCGGAAAAAAGTAAGCTTCATACCAACACGTGGGTACACCTCACCTAGCCATTGGATTAGAATGGCTTAGGTAATGCAAGAGTAAGG
>JAEINL010000075.1 GCA_016342655.1 Sphaerochaeta sp.
TCTTTCACAGAAGTTCTATCTTCTTCTCCTTTCTTATCTGATCGTAGGGGAAGCTCAAGGGTGAAAACATCTCCATCCAGTACAACAGGGGTACTATCGGAATAAATCTTGCAGTATTTCTTAATGTTCCTGAATCCAGACCCTAATTCATCAGCCAATCCCATCAACCTGAATACTCTTGCGATAGTGGGATTCTTAGATTCCGGATTGAAGTCATCGATATCCACCTTGCCTATGTAAGAAGGATTGGCGGCATTCTTGAATGTCACCTTATCTTTTTCTATCACCATTGAAGAGATATAGGCATCACTATACTCCCTGTGAATGAGAAAGTTTACGACAGCTTCCTTGAACAGCTTATCCCTAGGAGATACGCTCTGGGTGTTCTCATCGATATGGAAACCTTTGGACAGGTGCTTGGCCACAAAATCCATTATCTTGTCGTATGCCTTGATCAGATTGCACTCCACAACCTCGCGATCATCAAAACGGTCCAAGTTTTCTTTTCTTACGAGACAATCAATATGGTAATAGGAAAGCACACTACCGATATACTCATCTTTCCCAAACAGCAATAGGGCTGCTTGTGTATACCCCTCAATGCCAGTTTCAGCATCATGCTTATACAGCATAGAGGATTTTACTATTTCAACTTCCCCCTTCAGAGCCCAGAGATTCTTGCTGTTCACATTATTTGCAAGTTTCTTAGCCATCTTGACAGTTTCAATGTCAAACCAACTTTCGTTTGCATAGGGGATTATTCTATCTTCAGAATTCCTGTTGGATTTTCTGGTATACATTTTGGCAATAAGATTCTGGTTACTGGTTATATTGTAGTCACCATCTTCATTCCTGTCGTATATCTTGGTGCCATTCAAGGTGTGCACACTGCTGCTTTCAGGAATATACGCATACAGAACAACCTTGTCTTGATACACGAACTCTTTAAGCTGGATATACAAAGGGGGGTTAATCTTTTGTGGATTGTTCAGATTATTTGCAAAATCTCTCTTTATCCTCTGGATACTGTCACTTTCAACACCGATAACCTCCCCTGAATCTTTTACTCCTAGGAAAACATACCCACCGAGACGATTTGAAAAGGAACAGACAGTATCAAATACAGACTGGGTTAACTCTTTGTTGCATTCCTTGAATTCAACATTTACTCCCTCACCCTTGCTCAAATATTTCCTTAAAAGAGAATTATCCATAGTTACCTCAATATGCCTACGATACCATCGGCTATACACATAATCATATTCCATGTATAGCTGGTTTGCAAACGATTAGCGCAAACAGGACCTATATGAGAGAGGAAGCTATTGTATAAAGAGCCCTTACCCGTATAGGTCCTCTCTCAAATTGTTACGTGTTACCTGGCAATTGCCCCTTTGTCTTTTGCCAGTGGGCTTTCCCCTACAGCAGCTCAAGCAACCTCTGTACCGCTTCCTTGGGAAAGTCCTTTTCTTCGGTGTTCTTCTCAAGCTGTTCCTTCAGGAACTCCCTGGTAGTGGAAGACTGGGGTAGCATGAAACCACTCTCCCTATGTAAGTCTTCCTGGAGGATCCTGTTTGACCTTACCAAGGTCGTGGCAAGCTGTTTTATTATGGGGTCTTCTGTAGTATCGGATAGGTCCTGGGCAAGTTTTTCCTGTCTGGCCTTACTCTTTGCCAGTTCTCGTAATGCGTCAACTGTCGTTTCGCTCTTCTTCTTTTGGGGAGCATAGTTCTTTGGCAACAGGAAGATTGCATGAGAGGGACAGGCATCCACACAGAGTCGGCACCCATCAAGACACTTTGATGCGTCAATCTGACCGGTTTCGGTGTCAGTGGCACCTGTGGGACAGACAAACAGGCAGATACAATCCTTGGTACATAGTCGTATGTTTCTTACAGCATGCATCAGATGGCCTCCTTACTGACAGGGAGAATTTTAAAGCTGGGAACCTTACAGACCGGACATACCTCAGGGGGCTGTGCTCCCACATAGACAAATCCGCAGATGTCACAGACATACACACTGGTGTTCTCCAAGAGTGCGTTGCCCTGTTTCTCATATCTGGAAAGCAGGCTCTTCAAAAACTTTGTCGCCTTTTCGCCCCATACCAAGGATCTTTGGGCACCTCGGTCATGTTCGTCTTGTATTGCCCTGTTTGCCTTTTCATATCCTTGGGAAAGATCCTGTTCTATCAAGGCATACAGATCCTTGAAGGTTGGTGCTGTTTGTTTTTGTGATTGTTTTCCATAATAGACGGCTAGCTTCCCAAAGAGGTCGGCCTCTTCCTGTCTCATCTGTTTCGCACAGGTCTTGGAGAGATTGGAGCAGACTGCACCTAACTCTTCTGGCGACATTTCTCGCATATCTTCTTCCATGTAAGCCTCCTGGATTTGGTTTCACCACCTAGTATAGCATCCCATGACACTATTCTGGAAAACCAGGTGATTTTTTTACCTTGTCCATTCCTTACCATAAATTTTACTATTGCAAAAACATACCGTTCCAATTCCTATTGGAGTGGTTGTATTCATTCTCAATCTTGGGTTTGTTTCTGTCTGTCAGAGATTTTATTTCACTGCTTGTGACGAAATACTGACATGTGTCTAAATATGGTTGGATACTCTGGGTATGGAAACAATGATGCTTGGGGAAGCAATACGTCAGTTACGCCTTGCACGAAACATGACACAACAGGATTTGATGGATCAGGCCTATCTCACCAGAAGCCAGATACACTATATAGAGAAAAACAAAAGGATACCCCGCAAGCAGACACTGGAAAATATCAGTGCCGCTCTTGGGATATCCCTTTTTGAGTTATTCTCCTACATTTTTCAGTAGTCGCCAAGCTCTCCGACTCCAAGCATATCATCAATGGAAGCCCCTGGGGCTACCATTGGGTAGGCCTTGTCGTCGGTGGGTATCTCACACTCGATTACTACCGGTGCTTGTAAGGCCAGAGCCTCTTGCAGGATTGCCTTTGGATCATCATCCAAGCCTATCCTACGGCCCTGTATCCCATATGCATCAGCTAGCTTGATCCAGTCTACACCGCCATCCAAGGTGGTCTCACTGTAGTGGTTGTCAAAGAAAAGGGTCTGCCACTGGCGCACCATTCCTAGGGTGTGGTTGTTCATCAGAAGGATAACCACAGGAAGGTTATAGCGTGCAATGGTTGCCAGTTCGTTACAGTTCATGCCGAAGCTGCCGTCCCCTGCCACGTTGACTACCCTGCTTTTTGGGTTTCCCACCTGGGCCCCGATGGCAGCTCCAGTACCGTAACCCATGGTCCCTAGCCCACCGCTGGTCAGAAAGTGACCAGGCTGTACATGCTTGAGGAACTGGGCTGCCCACATCTGGTGCTGTCCCACTTCAGTAACTATGAAGAATTCTGGGGGAAGGACCTTCTGCAGGCTCTTGAGGATTGTCTTGGCACGCTGGCTCTCATTATCAAAACGGATAGGATAGCGCAACTTGTACGAGCGTACCTGATCCATCCACTTCTCATGTACAAGAGGCTTGGTGATGCGCTTGTTCAATTCAGAGAGCACCACCTTCACATCACCGATGATATGGCAGTAGGTCTTGATGTTCTTGTCGATCTCAGCAGGGTCCACATCGATGTGGATGATCCTTGCATTCTGGGCAAAACCACTGGCCTTGCTTACTACACGGTCACTGAAGCGAGCTCCCACGACCACAAGCAGGTCACAGGTTGAGACGCACATGTTGGAGACCTTCGAGCCGTGCATACCCACCATACCAGTGAAACGCTCACTGTAGGAGCTCACGGCCCCACATCCCATCAGGGAGGTGCATACGGGGGCATCGATGAGGTCTAGGAACGTGATAAGCTCTTCTGAAGCCTTTGCCCTGATGACTCCGCCACCAACATACAGCATCGGCCTTTCACTCCCTTTGATAAGGGAGAGGGCAATCTCCATACTCTTTTCACTGAGGCGTTCAGTCCTTGGAAGGATAGGCTCCGGCTTCTTGGCCACATAGTTGGTGGTATGGATGGTTACATCTTTGGGGATGTCTATCAACACTGGACCCGGCCGGCCTTCCTGGGCGATCCTAAATGCATCACGGATGGTCTGGGCGAGCAGAGCTACATCCTTGACGATATAGTTATGCTTGGTGATGGGCATGGTGATGCCGGTGATGTCGACTTCCTGAAAACTGTCCTTGCCCAACAAGGGAAGGGTCACGTTTCCCGTAAGGGCGACGAGCGGAACACTGTCCATATAGGCGGTGGCAATACCGGTCACCAAGTTGGTGGCTCCAGGACCGCTGGTGGCGATGCATACCCCTACCTTGCCGGTGGAACGGGCATAGCCGTCAGCCGCATGGCTGGCTCCCTGCTCATGGGCAGTCAGTATGTGCTTGATACGCTTCTGATTCTGGTATAAGGCTTCATACAGGGGCAACACAGCCCCGCCGGGGAAGCCGAATACTACATCGACACCCTGTTCGGCCAAACACTCAATTATTATCTGTGCTCCGGTCATCTGCATGGTAGGTTCTCCTTGTTCAATCGGTCTTATTGCTTGAAAATCGCGCCGGTAGATGCACTGGTAACCTGCTTGGCATACCTTGCGAGGTAGCCAGTGGTTATAGGACTAGGCTTGCATTTCCAACTCTTCTTGCGTTCTTCCAGTTCAGCATCATCAACCAACAACTCAAGCTTCCCTTGTGGGATGTCGATGCTGATGATGTCCCCTTCCTGGACCAAGGCGATAGGTCCGCCTTCGGCAGCCTCAGGACTCACATGCCCGATGGAGGCCCCTCGCGTCGCCCCGCTGAAGCGTCCATCGGTGATGAGCGCCACATCCTTGTCCAAACCCATACCTGCGATGGCAGAGGTCGGACTGAGCATTTCGCGCATACCAGGGCCTCCCTTAGGTCCCTCATAGCGAATGACCACCACATCACCTTTCTTAATCTGGGAGGCGTAGATTGCCTTGATGACATCCTCTTCGCTTTCAAAGATCCTGGCAGGCCCCTTGTGGACGAGCATTCTCGCATCGACAGCGCTACGCTTCACCACAGCCCCGTCGGGGGCAAGGTTGCCCTGCAGCACTGCGATTCCACCAGTTGTTGAGTAGGGGTTGCCAATCGGTCGGATGACCTCATGATCATAGTTGGTTGCATCCTTATACAGC
Organism: Sphaerochaeta sp.; assembly: GCA_016342655.1. Taxonomy (GTDB): domain Bacteria; phylum Spirochaetota; class Spirochaetia; order Sphaerochaetales; family Sphaerochaetaceae; genus Sphaerochaeta. Next base: position 5,166 of record JAEINL010000075.1, read on the forward strand.
TCTCCGATCGGCTTGCAACTTACTGTAGGAAGCGTTCCATTCAACAATCCAGCCTTATCGAGCTCGCCCATCACAGAGAGCACTCCCCCTGCCCTATAGAGGTCCTCAATATGGTAGGGCCCGGCTGGGGCGAGGTGACAGAGGTTGGGAACCTTGGCACTGACAGCATTTGCCATGAAGATATCCAGGTCCACACCCGCTTCATGTGCGATGGCAGGAAGGTGGAGCATCGTGTTGGTACTGCACCCGAGGGCCATATCAACAGCAAGGGCATTTGCAAAGGCCTCTGCCGTCATGATATCCAAGGGACGTATGTTCTTCTTGAGAATTTCCATGATCTTATAGCCGGCTTCCTTGGCAAGGCGGTCACGTGCACTGTAGACAGCAGGAATTGTACCGTTTCCAGGAAGGCCCATGCCGATCGCCTCAGTAAGACAGTTCATGCTGTTTGCCGTATACATGCCGCTGCAGGAGCCACAGGTAGGACAGGCACTGTCCTCAAAGACATCAAGCTGTTGCTGACTCATCGTCCCTGCAGCATTACTGCCTACGGCCTCAAACATCGTCGAAAGGCTCATGCCGTTGACCGAGCCCCCTGGGACATGACCTGCTAGCATCGGTCCCCCTGAGACAAAGATGGAGGGGATGTTCAGCCTTGCTGCCGCCATGAGCATTCCCGGGACGATCTTGTCACAGTTGGGGACAAAGACCAGGGCGTCAAAAGGATGGGCGGTAGCCATGATTTCGATGGAGTCTGCTATGATCTCACGACTGGCAAGGGAGTACTTCATACCCGTATGCCCCATCGCTATGCCATCACAGACGCCGATAACAGGAAACGCGACAGGGTTGCCCCCTGCAGCGCGAACGCCTGCCTTTACCCCATCGACAATCCTATTGAGGTGGATGTGTCCGGGAATGATCTCATTGGCACCATTTACGATGCCGATCATAGGCATATGAATTTCCCGGTCGGTCCAACCGAGGGCCTTCATGAGAGAGCGGTGAGGGGCCTTGTCGACCCCTTCGGTCATCACACTAGAGCGTTTCTTGGTATCGTCCATACTACTACCTCCCTATTACAGGGCCTGGGCGATAAGGTCGCCCATCTCTTTTGTACCGACGAGCTTCATGCCCTCGGAGTAGATGTCCGCGGTGCGATAGGACGCATCGAGGACTTTGGAAACTGCCTCTTCTACAGCATCAGCTTCCGCAGTCAATCCAAAAGTATAGCGCAGCATCATCCCTACTGAGAGGATGGTGGCTATGGGGTTGGCGATATTCTTACCGGCAATGTCAGGGGCACTGCCGTGGATAGGCTCATACATGCCAAAGCTATCCTCACGCAGTGATGCGGAGGGAAGCATCCCGATGGAACCGGTAATCTGGGAAGCCTCGTCGCTGAGGATGTCGCCGAACAAGTTTCCCGTCACGATGACATCGAACTGACGGGGATTGCGAATGAGCTGCATGGCAGCATTGTCCACATAGAGGTGGCTCACAGACACATCGGGGTACTCGGGGGCCAGACGTTCCACTATCTCACGCCATAGCTGGCTGGAGTTGAGGATGTTTGCCTTGTCAACGGAGCACATGCGTTTTGTCCGTTTCTGTGCAATCTCAAAGCCCTTGCGTACAATGCGCTCGATCTCCGCTACAGTATAGCGCATCGTGTCATAGGCACTATTCTCGTCCCGTCCGCGCTCACCGAAGTAGATGCCTCCGGTAAGCTCGCGTACCACCATGATATCCAGACCATCACCAACGATCTCAGGCTTCAGGGGGCAAGCCTCAGAAAGCTGCTTGTAGATGATGGCAGGGCGCAGGTTGCAGAACAGGCCCAATTCACCCCGAAGCCCCAACAGGGCCTTCTCAGGGCGGATTTCACTGGGAAGCTTATCCCATTTTGGACCACCGACGGCCCCTAGGATGATGCTGTCACTCTCGGCGCAGCCCTTGAGGGTCTCTTCTGGAAGCGGCTTGCCTGTAGCGTCGATGGCGCAACCTCCGGCCAGGTAGGTGCTATAGGTGAACTCATGGCCGAATTTCTCTTGGATGCGGTCAAGTACCTTGACCGCCTCCCCTACGATATCGACTCCGATGCCGTCTCCCGGCACCAATGCAATATGCTTTTTCATGCTTTATTTCCTTTCTCGACCATATAGGGGGCAAGCCCACCGGCCTGGATCAGGGCCTGCATGAAGGGAGGGAACGGTTCGCTCTGGAAGACCTTGCCACTGCTCTCATTGGTGATGAGCCCTGTTGAGAAGTCCACACTGACCACATCCCCTGCCTTGATACCATCACAAGCCTCTTCACACTCGAGGATAGGCAGGCCTATGTTCAGTGAGTTACGATAGAAGATACGGGCGAAGGTGCGCGCGATGACACATGAGATGCCACTCTCCTTGATAGCTATGGGAGCGTGTTCACGGCTCGAGCCACAACCGAAGTTCTTGTCGGCAACGATGATATCACCCTGCTTCACCTGTGTGATGAATTCAGTGTCAATATCCTCCATGCAATGCATGGCCAGTTCCTTGTGGTTGGAGGTATTGAGATACCTCGCAGGGATGATAACGTCGGTATCGATGTTATCCCCATATCTGAAGACAGATCCTTTAGCTTGCATTATCGGGCCTCCTGCACTTTGGCGGGGTCGGCGATGTACCCCTTGATCGCACTTGCAGCGGCTACAGAGGGGCTTGCAAGATAGACTTCACTCTTCACATGGCCCATACGGCCAACGAAGTTCCTGTTGGTGGTGCTTACCGCACGCTCCCCCTCTGAGAGAACCCCCATATGCCCGCCAAGGCAGGGTCCGCAGGTAGGAGTGGAGACAGCACAACCGCTGTCGATAAAGATATCGAAGAGCCCTTCATTCATCGCCTGCTTCCATATCTTCTGGGTTGCAGGGAAGATGAGGCAACGTACCCAGGTGGCAACCTTGTGCCCCTTGAGGATGGCCGCAGCCTCACGCAGGTCGGTGATATGGCCGTTGGTACACGATCCGATGACCACCTGGTCGATCTTAATCTCACCAACCTCGTCAATGGAACGGGTATTTGATGGCAGGTGGGGGAAAGAGACAGTGTTCTTAACCGTTGAAAGGTCGATGTCGATCACCCTCTCATACACTGCATCCGAGTCAGCCTCATAGATAACAGGCGTACGCTGGCAGTGCTCCCCAAGATAGGCAAGGGTGACATCATCAACGGGAAAGATCCCATTCTTCGCACCGGCCTCAATGGCCATGTTGCAGATGGTGAAACGGTCATCTATGGTGAGGGATGCAACACCTTCCCCTGCATATTCCATGCTCTGATACAGTGCACCGTCGACACCAATCATGCCGATGATGTACAGGATAAGGTCCTTGCCGCTGACATGGGTGGAAAATTTCCCCGTCAGGTTGAACTTGATCGCAGAAGGGATCTTGAACCAGGCTTGGCCACTGGCCATGCCGCAGGCCATGTCAGTAGAGCCCACTCCGGTGGAGAAGGCACCAAGGGCACCATAGGTGCACGTGTGGCTGTCGGCCCCGATGACCAGGTCCCCAGCACCGACCAGACCCTTCTCAGGAAGCAAGGCATGCTCAATGCCCATCTGCCCCACATCAAAGTAGTTGGTAATCTCATGCTCACGGGCAAACATCCTCAAGGCCTTGCACTGCTGTGCAGCCTTGATATCCTTGTTCGGGGAGAAATGGTCGGGAACAAGGGCAACCTTGTCCTTGTCAAAGACCGTCTTTTGCCCGAACTTGGGAAACTCATTGATTGCAACCGGAGCTGTAATGTCGTTACCCAGCACCATATCAAGATCAGCCATGATCAGCTGCCCTACTCGTACCGAGTCCAGCTTTGCATGGTGAGCAAGAATCTTCTGTGTCATTGTCATGCCCATATTGGCGTCTCCTTACTGTAAGTCGTCGGTTGGGGTAATCCCATCGGCGATAAGTTTATACTCTATACTGTCACATAAGGCCATCCAGCTGGCCTCGATGATATCCTTGCTCACTCCGATGGTGGACCAGGATTCCTCCCCATCGGTCGATTCGATCAGGACCCTGACTTTCGAGGCAGTTGCACTGCCCGAGTCCAGGACACGAACCTTGTAGTCGGTAAGGTGCACACTCTTGAGGGTCGGATAAAATGGCTCCAGCACCTTGCGCAAGGCCTTGTCCAAGGCGTTGACAGGGCCTTCACCCTCAGCGGCTGTTATGGCACTCTCGCCTCCGACCTTCACCTTGACCACTGCCTGGTGGGTTGCCCCAGAAAGAGGGTCTGCATAGGGCTTGCTACCCAGAGTCTGGAAATGCACCAGGGTAAAGAAGGGGCGGTACAACTTGAGGTGGCGTCGTATGACCAGTTCAAAGGAGCTTTCAGCCCCTTCGAACTGGTACCCTTGCGCTTCAAGGCTCTTAAGCTCATTCATGAGCGTTACGGTCACAGGATCATCCTTAGCCAAGTCAGGGGCGATGGCGGTGATCCGTTTGGACATCAAAGCCCGACCGGCTACCTCGCTCATCAGAAGGCGGCGTTCATTGCCAACCACAGTAGGCTCGATATGTTCAAAGGAAGAGGGGTTCTTCTGCACCCCGTCGATATGCATCCCACCCTTGTGTGCAAAGGCACTGCGTCCGATAAAGGGCGTACCATGGGGAATGCGTACATTGGCAACCTCAGCTACAGCACGGCATACCGAGGTAAGGTTCTCCAGGACAACCCCATTGAGGCAGTCATGGCCCATCTTGGTCTCCAAGATGGCGATTATGCTTGCCAGATTGGCATTGCCACAACGTTCGCCAAAACCAAGCAGAGTACCCTGCACCTGCCTGGCCCCAACCTCGATGGCCGCAATGGAGGATGCGACACCGCATCCGATGTCATCATGGGCATGAATCCCCAGAGGGATAGAAGGAAACAGCTTGGTTGTCTCTTCTGTGATGGAGGCTACCAGGGAAGGGATCATCCCCCCGCGGGTCTCACAGAGCACCAACGTTGAAGCGCCACCGTCCAAGGCGGCCTTCAGGGTTGCAAGGGCATATTCCTTGTTGGCAACATAGCCATCAAAGTAGTGCTCGGCATCAAAGAAAACCTCACGCCCTGAGTCTACGATGAAGCGAACGCTATCCTCGATCATATTCAGGTTCTCTTGTAGCGTAGTCTTGATGATGTCTGTCACATGGAAGTCCCAGCTCTTGCCGAAGATGGAGACCACCTTAGTGTTGCTCTTCACCAGGTTCTGAAGGTTCACATCATCCTTGGCTTCACTATCTCTTCTTCTGGTAGAACCAAAGCTCACCAGTGTGGCATTCTTGAGGTTCAGGTCCTTCGCACGTTCAAAGAACTGCAGGTCCTTGGGGTTGGAGCCGGGGTTCCCCGCCTCTATATACTGCACTCCCAAGGAATCGAGGGCACGTACGATCTTCAGCTTGTCCTCAACGGAGAAGCTGATCCCCTCTCCCTGGCTGCCATCGCGCAGGGTTGAATCAAATAGGGCAACTTTACTCATGGGAGTGCTCCTTATTCTTATCGCTATGGCTACTGAGCATGTCATTGTCAAAGTTAGGGGCTGAGGTTACCTTGACCCCCTGCACATAATGGGGTTCTCCCTCGTCGAGCATACGGTTCACCGCTGCGAGACAGGAGAGGATGGAAGCCTCGATGACATCGGTGCTGACGCCCCTGCCACGGTATACACCATGGCCGTCGCTGATCTTCACCATGACCTCGCCAAGGGCATCACGGTGCTCGGTCACTGCCTGCAGGGTATAGTCCTCAAGGCCAAAGGGATGGCGTATGATCTTCTCAACTGCACGAAGCGATGCGTAGACAGGACCGGTACCACAGGCAACCTCCTGGTACTTCTTATCGCCTTTCTTCAGGGTGACACAGGCGGTGCTGGTCATCATGTTCCCGCTGTTGACCACAAAGGAATCAAGCTCCCAGGTAACAGGTGAACTCTTGCTGGTGCTCTCCACCAAGGCTATGAGGTCGCGGTCAGTGATGGTCTTCTTGCGGTCAGCTAGGCTCTTGAACTCGCCAAACAGGCGTGCCACATCATCCTTGCCCAGGGCGTAGCCAAGATCAACAAGACGCTTCTCGAAGGCGTGCTGCCCACTATGCTTGCCGAGTACAAGACTGGTAGTGAGGACACCCACACTTTCTGGGGTCATAATCTCATAGGTGAGGCTATTTGCCATCATGCCATGCTGGTGGATACCACTCTCATGGGCAAAGGCATTCGCTCCCACTATTGCCTTGGAGGGGTTCATCTTCACTCCTGTTATGGAGGTCAGAACCCGGGCCGAGCGGTATATTTCCTCGGTCTTGATGTTGGAGTGGAAGTTGTACTCATCGCTTCGCGTCCTGATGGCCATGACAATTTCTTCGAGGGCGGCGTTTCCGGCCCTCTCCCCTATGCCACAGAGGGTACACTCAGCCTGCCTTGCCCCGGCCTGCAGACCGGCCAGGGTATTTGCCATGGCAAGACCCAGGTCGTTGTGGCAATGCACGGCAAGGATTGCCTTGTCCACATTGGGCACACGATTCATGACAGAGCTTACCATCCTCGTCATATCAGAGGGGGTGGCGTAGCCTACGGTATCGGGCAGGTTTACCACCTGAGCACCTGCTGCTATGACAGCCTCGACAACCTGGCAGATGTAGTCGAGGTCGGAGCGAGTGGCATCCTCCAAGGAGAACTCCACATCGCCACAGAGGTTTCGTGCATACTTCACCATTGCAACAGCCTTAGCCAAGGCCTGTTCACGGGTCAGTTTCAGCTTGTACTTCAAATGCAGGTCACTGGTGGCAAGGAAGGTGTGGATCCTAGGCCTTTTGGCCTCCTTCACCGCCTCCCATGCTGCATTGATGTCCTTCTCCAAAGCCCGTGACAAGGAGGCGACTGTCACCTCCTTCACTGCACGGCTTATCGCCTGCACGCTGGAAAAATCCCCGGGGGACGCTATGGCAAAACCCGCCTCAAGGATGTCCACACCTAGAGACTCCAACTGCTGGGCCATACGAATTTTTTCGTCAAGGTTCATGCTGTAGCCAGGTGCCTGCTCGCCATCTCTCAAAGTGGTGTCGAAAATAAAGATTCGATTAGTGTTTTCCATAGTGTCCTTCCTAGAATGTATTGTAGTTATTTCTTCAGCCAGCTCATCAGGGAGCGCAACTTCTGGCCGGTCTTCTCCAAAAGGCTCTCACTCTCGATGCGCTTCTTGGCATTGAAGTAAGGTCTTTTTACCTGGTTCTCCAACAACCAGTTACGGGCAAAGGTGCCTTCCTGGATGTCGGTGAGGATGCCTCTCATAGCCTTGCGGGTGTCATCGGTGATGATCTTGTCCTGGGTGATGTAATCCCCATACTCTGCGGTATCGCTGATGGAGTAACGCATGTAGGAAAGACCGCCCTGGTTGATAAGATCAACGATGAGCTTCATCTCGTGGCAACACTCGAAGTACGCCATCTCAGGCTGGTATCCAGCTTCCACCAAGGTGTCGAATCCGGCCTTGATGAGGGCGGTAACACCACCACAGAGGACAGCCTGCTCGCCGAACAGGTCGGTCTCAGTCTCTTCCTTGAACGTGGTCTCAAAGATACCCGCCCTACCGGCTCCGAGTCCCTTTGCATAGGCTAGGGCGATATCCTTGGAGTCTCCGCTTGGGTCCTGGTTGATGGCAATCAGTGAGGGAACGCCCTTACCTTCCTGGAACTGGGTACGTACCGTATGGCCTGGGCCTTTGGGTGCGATCATGATGACATTCACATCCTCAGGTGGCTTGATCTGGCCGAAATGGATATTGAAGCCATGGGCGAAGGCAAGGTACTTGCCTTTGGTAAGACCCGCTTCAATGCTGTCGTGGTAGATCTTACCCTGAATTTCGTCAGGAAGCAGCATCATGATGACTTGGGCCATCTTTGCAGCCTCTTCTGTGGTGGCAACCTGGAGGCCCGCCTCTTGGGCAATCTTCCAGCTCTTCGAACCCTTGTAAAGTCCGACAACCACATCAACTCCACTTTCATGCAGGTTCAGCGCATGGGCATGGCCCTGGCTGCCATAACCGATTATGGCGACTTTCTTGCCATCTAGCTTTGAGAGATCAGCTTCCGAATCATAATACATTGTACTCATTGAATCCTATCCTCCGGCCCTTTGGCCTTATTGTATGAAGCGCCACTGTGGCGTTGTGTTCTAGTTTTCGTCTTCGTTGTAGCTTATGGAGCTCAGCGGTCTCGATCCACGCCCCAATGCGGTGATACCGGTACGTGACATCTCGACTATCCCGTAGGGACTCAACAGGTCATAGAAGGACTGGATCTTATCCAGGCTTCCGGTCATCTCAAGGGTCACCGTTGAGGCGGTGACGTCAATGATCTTCGCCTTGAAAATCTGACCAAGCTCGACTATCTCTGTCCTGCTTGATGCGGTGGTGGATACCTTGACCATCACCAGCTCACGCTGGATGGACTTGTCCTGGGTCATCTCATAGACACGCTTCACATCAATGAGCTTGCCCACCTGCTTCTTGATCTGCTCCACAATCTCACGGTCACCTGGGATGACAATCGTGATACGGCTGAAGTCAGTGTTCTCAGTCTCCCCTACAGAGAGGCTGTCGATGTTGTAGCCACGTCGGCTGAAAAGTGAAACGACGCGCATCAACACACCGGGATGGTTATTTACCAGGATGGCTAGGGTGTACCGTTTTTCTCTGTTTTTCATGCTTCTGGCTCCTTTTTTTGTCCTTACAATGGGTATAGTCTATCCGTCCCCTGAATGAGGGGATTTTTTCCACGGACCTAACAGATATGATCTGTCGCCGTGGTTAGAGAATAATTAGGCTTACTACAATAAGTAGAAGGGAGATGGGAAGGGCAATGAGGAGGAGGTTTGCTAGGATTACGTTGTCGGCAAGAATACTGCGCATGGAAAATGCGCCAGAATGCATTGTTCTGTCTTTCTTATCTGTATGGTGACTTACCTGCCTTGCAAACCCTTTCACAATACACTCCTCAAAAATGGCTGAATAGCCTTACAAAGGTTGTAACGCGGTTCTTATAATCGTGTCAACCCTCAATGCGCCAAACCCTATAAAAATATTCATCTGGTAGTATGTTTATGCAATAAACATACGTTAGATCCTACTGATATTGAACGCCTGAGGTTTTGGCGATACACTGCCACTATGAGAAAAAAGACGTGGAAACTCGGAAATAGAACCCTGTTTGGGCGGCTCCTGCTCTATTTTATCATAGTGTTGGTAGTCCCACTCGGGCTCTTCTCCTCTTTCTACACCCTAACAGGAAAGAGGAGCCAGGTCCGCTACCTCCAACGTCAAGCTATGGACATCATAACACTGGATGCAAGCCGTCTGGGATCCATCCTAGAAGACTACAGGCATAAGGCTTATACCCTCGCAACCGACGATCTTGTTGTCCGTATTCTGCAGGAGGATGTCCTTGATGCCAACACCAGTGCCTCCAGGGAGCTATACCAACTGCTCTTTGGCGTTATGAAGGGAGACACCTACCTCGCTAGCGCCCAACTGGTGAGCAACTCAGGCAAGGTAAGAATATCGACACACGAATTCCCTGAGGTCTTTGACTTGCGCTACCAGGGTAACGATTGGGATATGAACAACATCATCAGCCAGAATAGGAATGTTTCCCAGACAGCATCACTTATCAGCATCGGCGGACACAGGACTGCGGAGAACGGTCGTCAGGTCCTGGCTTCCATACTCAGAAAGGTCTATGACAATTCATATACCAATCGGGGTTATCTTGTAGTGGAAATCTACGCAGAGGCCCTTACCGACGCCATTAATACAGACAGGGTGCTTGGCGAGGAACTGCTGATTGACACTGTGGATTTTTACGTTTCCTCGCTGACACACCCAGAACAGTTCGGCTCCTTCGAACTGTTCCCTGAACTTGCTTCTCTCAAGGGTGATTTCTCCAACAAGGTCGTACAGCATGGCACCTCCATCTTTGCCACCACCACCATACCCGGAACCTCCCTGATCTTGGCAGGCATCATCAGTTCGGTTCCCTTCCAGGAGAACCTGAACCAGTGGCTTTTGGCTTTTGCCCTGATGATGGGCATAGGTACCATTCTGGCCATAGCACTCTCACTACTCTTCTCCCGCTCCATTGCAAAGCCCATCAAAGGCCTTGCCGCTTCCATGGAAGCAGTGGAATCAGGGAACCTGCAGATAAAAAAAGAGTATGCGAAAATTGAGGAGTTCGCACAGCTGGACCACTGTTTCAATGTCATGGTCGAACAAATCAGAGATCTGCTGCACCTGACACGTGAAGAGCAACAGAAAGTTGCTGAAGCAGAACGCAAGGCCCTTGAAAGCCAGATGAACCCGCACTTCCTCTTCAACACGCTGAACACCATCAAGGCCTTGGCAAGGATGCACAAAGAAGAGGAAATCTACACCATCACCATAAAGCTGGGCAAGCTTCTTCGCTCCACGATAGACAATCATGAGAGTGAATGCACACTTAAGGAGAGCATGACCCTGATCGACTCATACCTGACCATCCAAAAGATTCGATTCGGGGAGAAGCTGCATGTGACCATGGTCCTCGATCCCTCCTGTGCAATGGTAAAGACACCCAAGCTGATAATCCAACCTTTGGTGGAGAACTCCATCGTCCACGGATTGGAACCCAAGGCAGGGGAATGGAACATCGAGGTCCTCGTACAGGAGCGTAACGGGAAGATATTCCTCACAGTCAAGGACGATGGAGTGGGATTCCCCCAAGGAACGCTTCCAGAAAACCTCGATGACCTTGCACATTCAAAGCACGTTGGTGTATACAATGTATATAGGCGTCTTGCCCTCAAGTATGGAAAGAAGATGAGTTTTTCAATCGTATCCAAAGAAATGGAAGGTACGGTGGTATCCATCTCGTTTCCCATAGGCAATAATGAGACCAAAGGGAGTACCATATGAGTTACACAGTAGTATTTGTTGAGGATGAAAAGATTGTGCGCGATGAGATAGTCTCATCCATTCGATGGAAGCTCCTCGGACTGGAGCTGGTAGGTACCGCCGGTGACGGCCTCGAAGGCGAGAAGCTCATCAAGGAATTGGAACCGGATATTGTCCTTACCGATATCAGGCTCCCCGGCCTGGACGGGCTTGCCATGCTATCGCGTTGCCCAGTCAACCATGCCATCATCCTAAGCGGCCACTCTGACTTCAACTACATGAAGAAGGCCATCAGGCTCGGGGTATTCGACTACCTGCTCAAGCCAGTGGACGACGAGGAGCTTGAAGAGACACTTGCCAACCTTGTCAAGAAGATTGAGGAAGAGGACCACGACTTCGAACAGATGAAACAAGGCAGGAAGGCCAGTGCTGCAGAGCTCATCACCCTACCGCGCAATGTCAACAACCATGTGATAGACAACACCATAGCGTTCATTGCAGAAAACTACGCAAGCCCGGTGGGATTGCAGGAGGCAGCTGCCTTCCTGGAACTCTCAGAGAGCCATCTGTCCCGCCTCTTCAAGGAGGTCACAGGCCTTAACTTCCTGCAGTATCTCAATGCCTGGCGGATCAACAATTCGGTAGAGCTGATGAAGGATCCCAAGCGCAACATCGGGGAGATAGCAACCAACTGCGGCTTCCCCACCCCAGGATACTTTGCGAAGATCTTCAAGCGCTTCACAGGTCTTACCCCAACCCAGTATAGGGATGAGCATAGCGGCCAGTAAGGTCAGGAAAATTGCTGGAATAGGACAGGAGAGTATGCAAGAGAGACAGCACTCCAAAACAATCCTTGCAATTGAAAAGGCAAACTAAAAACATTACATCGAAACAGATATATTCTGAAATAAATAACCACTATTGGTGATATTATGATATCATGTCTAGAGTCTGCATACCTAATAGTAAAGGGGATTTTCAATGGAAGGCGATTCTGATACACCAAAACCAGTAGTTATTGGGTTTCATACAAATTCTAAAGAAAAATGTGACAAACTCTTAAAAGGCGAATTTTGTGCTTCTGAAGATACTTATTGGCTGGGAAAAGGATTATATTTCTGGGATAATTTTTCAAATGTACAATATTGGAAAAACCAAAAGATTCGAAAAAAAGAGGTCTTTGATAAAGAACAGATATCTATTATCAAAGCATATATTGATTGTGAGAGGGTCTTGGACTTAACAGATACTGAAATACTTAATACAATGAAAGGTATCAATACCCCAGGGCAAGCCCTGGACCCAGGAGGCGTTGCCTCCTTTTCCGCCCCAAGGGGCGGGGTATCTCACCTTGCTTTCCCGCCACTCGCTCGGTAATGGAAGCATGCTTCCGCTACTCTCGCTTCGTTGGGGAATGAATCGTGTATGGGAATGTATATATATCATAGACTCAAAGGTCGACAGGAACTTACAGCTTGGTAAAAGGATAGATTTCTTGCTTAAAAGGTTCCCAGATATGGAATGCCCTGTAGTAAAGGGAATTGGGGAATATCGAAATTCTGAAAACCACAAATTCTTTAGTGGGACGCGATTAGTGAGTGATGTAAAAATCATCTATTCTGTAAGAGATGATAAGGCTATCTTATCAAGGGGGATATTTAATAATGAGTAATAAGGATGTACTTTCTGCTTTGAATAATATTTTGTCTTTAGTGGAAGGGATGACTCCAGAAACGTATGAGTCTTTTGAACCTGGGCTTCTTGCTGAAGCGAGAGAACTTATTCAAACAGATTATTGTTCTGATGAATCTTTCATTATCATATCGGATCCAGCATCTGCAGCAGAAATTGTCGCAATGGAAGAAATAGACATATGTGGCAATATTTCAAAAGAAAAACCATCATCAAAAAGCTGGAGTACCTCTGCAGATTTGATTTTATTATCATGGGCAGCGTAATATGAAAAAAAGCGGTTTTCAATTAGTTAATCAAAGATTACTGTCGGTTAGTTATGCATTAAATACTAACTATAAGCTAGGAACAGAATCAATCCCTCTAGAAATCATTGGAACCAGAAAAATTACCCATCTTGAAAACAATCACGCTCAAGTAATGTTTACAATAGATATTTTCTCCAGAACAGATTCATCTAAAGCTCCAATGAAAGCAACAATTTCACATGAAGGCGAATTCAGTTGGGATGATTCTTTTGATAAGGATCAAATTGAGACTCTGCTAAAATATAATGCTCCAGCAATTCTATTATCCTATGATAGATCAATTCTTTCAATGCTGACTGCATATTCCAACCTTCCTGTTCTTTTACTCCCACTGATAAATTTTGTGGAGTCTGAAAAAGATATTGAAAATATATGATAATTGCCAAAACTTTGGCATAGATAAGAACTTATCAGGTTAGACACTGAAACCAAGAGCTATATAAAACAACATAATCATTTGTGCTTAGATTGACACAAAGAACTAAGCTTTTGGTGTAAGCGTAAATTCGACCCCTCTTTAACTCTTCTCAATCCTAGGTAATAATAAATCCATAAGAGGACCTCATGGC
>JAEINL010000076.1 GCA_016342655.1 Sphaerochaeta sp.
GAAAAGCCTTAGGAACATACTTTCATACTTGCAGGACCCCAGGGACAGGCGAGGGATGAGGCATGAGTTCCTCAACATCCTGATCCTTGCCGTCATCGGGAAGCTGTGGGGCTGCAGGGATTTCGTCAGCCTCGTACAGATGCTGAAGGTCAAGAAAAGATGGCTGAACTCATTTCTGGAGCTCAGCAATGGAATCCCGAGCCATGACACTTTCAGCAGGGTCTTCTCAAGGATCGACCCGAATGATTTCCGTGACTGCTTCATCAGATGGACAAGTGTCATCATCGAAGATGTCACAGGCCATATCGCCATCGACGGGAAAGCCTGTCGGGGTGCATCCCCAAGAGGGGGGACCCATGGGGACATCACCTACATATTGAATAGTACCCATACGGAGACCGGCCTTTCCCTGTTCCAGGTGAAGGTGGGGGAAAAGACAAACGAGAAGACGCTGATCCCCCTGGTCCTTTCCTACCTGTGGCTGGAAGGCTCGCTTGTGACAACCGATGCAATGGGTACCATGAAGGACACCCTTGACAGGGTCAGGGCAAAGGGTGGGGATTTCGTACTCCCGGTAAAGAAGAACACAAAGGCACTCCTTGAGGACATACGCTTTGAGATCGAAAGCTGTAGTGCGGACGGGGATTGTCCCCCCTACATCCAGACAGAGAAAGACCACGGACGACTTGAGAGGAGGGAATGTTCGGTCTCCAACAAGGCTCCGACTCTCTCCGACCCCTCATGGCGAGGAATAGCACAAGTTGCGAGAGTGGTCAGGCAGACAACGGAGATATCCACCGGCAAGGTCAGCAACCAGACAGTCTATTACATCAGCAGTAAGACCTTTACTGCCAGTGGGTTCTTGGACTGTGTGAGGCAACACTGGCAAATCGAATCACACCATTTTATTCTTGATGAAAGGATGGGTGAGGACAGATGCACTGCCCGCAAAGGCGACGCCTGCGAGAATATCGCGCTCCTTCGCAAGTTTGCATACAACCTGACAATACTTGCAGAGCGCAAGGGCGCCATTAGCAAGAAAGAGGGGAATCTCTCCATACAGCTTTTCGCCAAACCCACCACAGTGAAACGACTGCTGTTTGGAAAAATCCCCCGCATGTCTGCTTAGACGTCAACAGTATAACCATATCTTCAAAGGATCCGAAAGGGGTCCGGGGTCAGTATCGACTTCGGACTCCCTTTCTTTGGGTTTACAGCAACAAACCAAAGGCAAAATCAGATCAGAGCATAAGCCCCTTGTTTCCCAAGCTATTCTTGTGTGTAATAACGGACATTTCCTTTTTTATGCAATTGCCGTGCAAAATCAATGCTTCTGACAGTCAACATTTTTCTTCTTTTTTTAGCCAAAATAGCACATTTTTTGGATTCAATAGTATATGAAAAAGTTTTCTCAAAAGTTGAATGACTAGAGAGAGAGACACTCTGTGCTGCTTGGCAAGTAGTGCAGTATAAAAATCATTATTTAAAATATCTTGTGTTTACACCAAGGGAACAGGCTATAGGAGGGAGCGAACCGATGCACGAATTTTAAGTTCAGGATTAAGAATGATCTGAATCATTTTTGCGTCTGGGTCTTCAATGCAGTTCAAAAGCATGGTAGAGGCTAATCTTCCGGTTTGTTCCTTGGGTTGATGAATTGTCGTGAGGGCAGGATTTAGATATTTAGTGGCAAAAATATTATCATAACCAACCACACTATATGTACCAGGAATGGTAAATCCATAGGTCATGGCTGCTTCATATACTCCAATAGCAGTCACATCACTGAGTGTCACTATTGCAGTAAAATCATCAGGTTTTACAGCATCATTACCATTGAGTATGTTTGCCAAAAGGCGAGAGGTTTGAGCTATATCAATTGCATTGAATTTTACAAACTCCTCGCGAAAATCAATGTTGTTTGATTTCAATGTTTCACAATAACCCATCATGTATCGTTGTGAAGAGGGAAGGTTCTCAGGGCCATTGAGTAAAAGAATATTACGGTGTCCCGCCCCTATAAGGTGGCTCACTGCCAAAGTAGCAGCTGCTTCATGGTCAACATACACACAGCAAATATCATCACGACGGGGACGGTTATCGATGAATACTGTTTTCACCGATTCTTGGAGCAACAATTCAATGTTTTCAGAGTCTTCGCTGACAGAAGAGACAATAAGGCCTTCAACACCTTGACCGATCATCGTTGAGATATTTTGTTTTTCAATAGCCTCGTCATATTTAGAATCAGCCAAGAACATGGTGTACCCATTTTTATGAAGCACATCTCCAATCGCTTTGTAGATTTCCGAGTAAAAGGGACTTTGCAGGTCGTTTAAGATGACACCGATAGATTTGGTGCGGCGGTTGCGTAAGCCTTTGGCAAGGATGTTGGGGCGATAATTATACTCCCTTGCGATTTTCTGAATACGCCGGCGCGTCTCTATATTTATTGCTGGATCGTCATGTAAAGCTTTGGCTACAGTAGAAAATGAGACTCCGGCAATTTCAGCTAGGATTTTTATTGTTACGTTTGGGTGCTTCATTCACATGTCCTGAGAGTCATAGTTTTATACATCCTACAGATGATTTCCAACGTTGTCAACGATAAAACCCGATTGTACTTATTTCAAATTCCATAATAACCCTAGGTTTATACTTAGACATCCCTGCTATCCTCAAACAAATACGGCATACATTTTCCCGTAGAAACAATACTTACCTAGGGAGCAGGGCCTATGTGTATAAATACCGAGACTGCGGGAAAGAGCTGTTACTTCTCTATCAATGATAGTCCCAGCTTGAAACTGGCCTCTAAATTGAGCATGAACACAAACCAACTTCCCCTCCTTAAAACCTATGCCTTAGACATTAATTGTTTCCAAACCCGTACGAACGGTACTGTTCCTGTGGACACATCTTGGGAATCAACCCAATTATCTTGACCACCACAGTTCCCCCTATTGATAACAGGACAAATCATTGAAGGTAATACAATACCCAATTTAGCATTTTTTTAGGCTAAATACCTAATCAATAAGGACTAGCAAGTTGTACATAATCAAAGACTTACTTCTGTCATAAGAAATATAAAAACTTACATGTAATAGTATTTTTTCATATTCATTTCCATGAATACTTCCTGTTTGTAGGTAATAAACTCACCATAGTAATTAGTATATTCCATCTTTTCCCTAAGACTTTCCCTTGAACAAATCAGTCATCACCTATATAGTGATTTTTATTTAGCTAGTAGGTAATAAACTATAGTATTACATCGAGGGAGGACAAAATATGAAGCATACTACAGCGATTATAATCGTACTGATTGCGCTTTCTCTCTCATGTGCCCTTCCCCTTTTTTCAGCTGAACTAACCTATGACATGGCTACTGGTAAAATCACAGGTTTTGACCTCTCTAATGCAACTAGTTACAATACCCCTTCTTCGTATGAAAACTCAACAGAAGTTTGGATGCAAGACGGCTTCGTGGGAAGATTGAACTATCGTGGGGATCCTACCACCCTCACCTTCAGCAATACTGGAGATAATGCAACAGGGTCCTCAAATAATCGGTTTTATTTCACCTATGACACCAACGGTGTCATCAAACTCAACCGGTGGAGAGAATTTTTCTTGGTTACCAGGGTCAAAGGACTCTACCATAATGGGACTCAACACGACTTTTCTGGAATCAATACGGTCGTTGCTCATGATGGAGATCCTGTAGCCATTACCCAAGGGGCTGGACCGGAACTGGTAGCTCCCGGCCAGAGTGGCTACAACACTTCTGGGATAAGCGGAACCTACAATGGAAGCAATACCTTCAAATACAAGTACAAGTACCAGTACATTTGGGTCGATGTCACAGTCATCCAGACCAGTCAGAAGAGGAACCTCTTCAAGGGATATTATAAAACCCAATTCACTGCCAACAGCACCACAGGAGTGAACTATACCATGATCCTGGTAGGTGAGAGGGATCCTAGAAACAACCAAACTGAACCCTCTGCCTTCTATTTCGGGGTAGAGAGCATCATAGCAAACCCCTTCCCCTTTGAGGAACTCTTCAGCAAGAATACTCTAGGAAACTCTCTTTTTTTGGGCAGACTCAGGTACTTTTCTCTAGACGATTCAGCGACTGTCCGGTTTTCCTCTGATTTTGGAGGGTCCTTGACCACCTTCACCCTTCAGTCAGCAGGAGCACCACCTGTGCCCTATAGTCTGGTATTCGATCCAACTGCCCCCAATACTAGCGCTGTGCAAATAACCTCTTCTTCTACAATATTTTATTCCGCATACCTTCCGACCATATCCCCTATCGATGGATCATCCACTGAGGGGAATGTTCTTGAAGGGGACCTTCGCATTTTTATCGCCCCATATACCCATCCCCTTTCAGGCACCTACACCTCTACTATCTACTGTATTCTTACCCAGATTTGATACCCTCTATTTGCTCTTCAGCAACGTAGCGATGATCCTCTGGTCACTTGGGGCAAACTGCAGGCTCTGAAGCTCTTCTTTGTTCACCCACCTGTAGGTGGTGTGGACACTCAGCGTAGGTTCTTTTGCGTTAGTGCAAGTGACCATGTACGCCTTCTGGTGATACAGTGTCCCCTTGTTCACAAAATCATGGGTATGCAAGAGTATCCCAACTTCAATGTCGAGCTTGAGCTCTTCCTGAAACTCCCGTTTCAAGGTCTCCTCTTCCTTCTCTCCCCATCGGTTCTTGCCCCCTGGAAACTCCCAAAGCCCCCCGATTGAGCCCTTGTCCTCACGTTTTGCGACAAAGTATCTGTTGTCCTTACAGAGTATCCCTGCAGTGGTGATACGCTCTTGTGTGTATGCTTCCATCGTAGCACTTCCTTATAACAAAACTGACATAGGAACCAAGAAATGCAGCAAAGCTACAATGCCGGTGAGAAACCCGAAGTTGCGTTTGTTCTTCTCAAAATACTGCCCTGTTGTCTCAAGTACTGACTTCTCTTGCAGAGAGGCCTCCTCCTCAGTATACCTAAGGGCATGAAACAGGTACCAGAAGGAAAGAAGGATTGTGTTTGCCATGGGGATGAGATCGCCTAACAGGCGAGGTCCAGGGGCCATGGGAAAAACACCCAGGGCAAGGCTCAGGGCAAACCCTAGGACGATCATGATCTTCTGAAACCCCTTGTTTGTCCGAAAGACATAGCGCAGCGATAACAGCAGGGCAAACCTTCCCCCATACATGTCACTGAGCAAGAAAGCAGAACCCAGCAACAGGTAGGTGACGGATAAAAAATAGATTTGCATCATCGCTCGGCCCCCATCACAACCTGGCCCAGATAGTCCACAAGGGTCTCACTGTCATAGTAGCCACACTTGGCGTGTGCAAGGGCGCCTGCACTCTGATGGAGCAAGGCTCCTTGAAGAGCGGCTTCCTGTACCGTCGCGCCTCCCACCAACAAGGCGGCTATGACTCCTGAGAGCACATCACCACTGCCTGCCACCCCTAAGGAGGGGTTGAGCCCTTCGATTACAGCAATTCTACTTTCACCGGGAAAGGCTATATGAACCAAGGAACTTTTCACTACAAGGACAGCATTAAGCCTGTCTGCAACCTCCTGGACCATGGTAAAGAAGGAGAGGGGTGTATCATCAGGGATCTCTTCATAGAGAACAGATGTCAGATATTTCAGCTCCCCTAGATGGGGTGTCAGGATCAAGGGTCCATGGGCGAGGGCCTTCTGTTCCCCTAGCAGTTCTGCATAGGCTCTGATGCCATCAGCATCTAGGACAATGCTCTTGCCCAAGAAGAAAATCCTTTCCAACAGGGAAGAACGACCACCACCCCACCCCGGGCCGACCAGAAGTGCATCATAGGGAGCAAGCTCTTCCACCTCCTTAAGGACGCGCACCATGACAGAAGGAGCTTCAGATGCTGCGATGGGATAGACCTCCTCGTCACAGAATAGCGTCACCAATCCTGTCCTGCAAGCGAATGCAGAACGGGCTGACAGTCTGGGGGCCCCGGAATACTTCTTGCTGCCCCCGACAATACCCAAATGACCACGCTTGTTCTTGTAGGAAGAGGTGGATAGCTTTTCCAAAGCCAGATCTTCGGAGGTGTAGAGATCAGAGGCAATGGGAGCCTTTTCCAACAGTTGGGGAGGAAAGCCAGGGTTCTTTACCACTATCTCACCACAATCTGAACGATTTGAGGGATGGTACATCGCAAGCTTTCTCATCCCAAAGGTTACACAGAGCTCAGCTTTACCATGTGAGGCGGTAGAGCTTACCTCCTCACTTATACCAGAGGGGGTATCGATGGCAATTACAGTGGCTTTGCTCTGGTTTGCAAGAAGGACAAGGCTGAGAGCCCCCCCTCGCAGCTTTCCCTTCAGGCCTGTACCTGCAAGTCCATCAAAGAGAAAATCAGCTTGGGCTATTGCCTGTTCTGCGGTATCGGGGATGGTCTCACCGATAGTGATGAGATCTATTCCATAGCGTTCCACTATCTCTCGCTGGCGTTCGCACGAGGGGGAAAGACGCCCACCTGTCAGGATACACAACACCTTGCGACAGCCGCTATTATAGGCTAGACGAGCAACAGCGAGAGTATCACCACCATTATTCCCCCCACCACAGAGAAACACCAGAGAGGCATCCTTACCAGGGATTCTGCTCTCCACTACACTCCAGACTCCCATGGCGGCACTCTCCATCAGAATGAGGGCGGGAAGCCTGAAGGCATTTTGTGATGCAGCATCAATCTTGGTAATTTCAGAGGAACGTACAACATGCTTCATAGGTGTACTGTACAGCAGGGAAAGGGGGTGGTCAACAAACCACACTTGACAGGTTTTACCAATCGCTGTAGGGTAAAAGTGTCCTGGGGTGGCCAATTGGCCTGAGATCACACCCGTTAACCTGATCTGGATAATACCAGCGGAGGGAGACATGCAATTCTCAAACATATCTATTCCCCATGGCAGAATACCACTAAGGAGGTGCTTAATGATTAAGCATCGAAGTATTGTTGCAGTTCTAGCCATTCTCCTCGTCTCTTCCCTCTTGTTTTCACAGGGGAAGATGGAAACCCAAGCCTCATCACAGCAAGAGATTACCGTGTATGCCTATGACGCCTTCTGTGGCGACTGGGGTCCCGGTCCTACCATTGTCACAGCCTTTGAAGAAAAGACCGGCATCAAGGTAAACCTTGTCAGTGCAGGTGATGCCATCGAGATGCTCATCAAGGTAAAAGGCGAGAAGAACAACCCCCTTGCCGATGTGGTGGTGGGTATCAGTGACGATATGGCAGCAAAGGCATATGAGGCAGACCTGTTCGAGCCCTACAAGAGCCCAGCCCTCAATTCCATACCGTCCTTCTTGCAGTTCGACCCTCAGAGTAGGCTTCTGCCCTTTGACTACGGCAACTTTGCCTTCGTCTATGATTCTGAGAAGCTTCCCTCTGATATGATTCCCACGTCCCTTGGTCAGCTGACCGAGCCCAAGTACAAGGACAAGGTCCTGCTCATCGACCCCAGAACTTCTTCTGTAGGGTTGGGCATGTTGTTGTGGACCATAGAGGTTTATGGCGAAGAGGGGTATCTCTCCTGGTGGAAGGCAATGAAAGATAATGCCCTCACCATCACCGAAGGGTGGTCCAGTGCATACGGGCTCTTCACAGAAGGGGAAGCCCCTCTGGTACTTAGCTACGCCACCAGCCCCGTCTATCATGTGACCTTTGAGAATACGACCCGCTACCGGACAGCTCTTTTCTCTGAAGGACACAGCACCACCATAGAGGGTGTCGGTCTGCTCTCTTCTAGCAAGAAAAAGGATGCAGCAAAACAATTTATTGATTTCCTGCTTACCGATGCACAGCTAGATGTGGCGACAGCAAACTCCATGTATCCCACAAATAGTGACACAGTGCTGCCTCCTGCCTTTGATTGGGCCCCAAAACCCGAGAAAAGTCTCTCCCTCGATACCCTCTCTATTGAAAAAAACCTCGATAGATGGCTAACTGAGTGGACACAGGTAATGAGCAGATGACAAGACAGGTCGGAGGAGAGTACAAGGGATTCTACAAGGCAATGCCTGCTCCAGGGGCTATAGTGCTTCTGGTACTCTTTCTTGTGCCTCTCTTCTTTACCCTTTCTTCAGCCTTCCTCACGGAGGAAGGCTTCTCCTTGTCTCGCATCCGACAGACCTTTACCTCAGCCTATACGGTTCGCATCCTCCTCTTTACCCTCTACCAGGCGGCCCTGAGCACCCTTTTTTCAGTTCTTGTAGCCCTACCGGGTGCGTACCTACTGGCAAACTACTCCTTCAGGGGAAGACGGTTCATCAAGGCCCTGACCACCGTGCCCTTTGTCATCCCCTCGATCCTGGTTGTCCTGGGCTTTGTCATATTCTTTGGAAACAATGGGTTCCTCAACCGATTGTTCATGAAGGTCTTTTCCCTTGATGAGCCACCCATACAGATTCTCTACTCCTTCAAGGCGATTATCCTAGCGCATACCTTCTTCAACTTCCCCATAGTGATGAACCTGGTATCAACGTACTGGGAACATATGGACACGCACTGTGAAATGGCGGCATGGACCTTGGGGGCCAAGAAATGGGAGACTTTCCGCTCCATTACGCTTCCTAGGTTACTGCCTTCGGTGATATCAGCTGCGACGCTGGTATTTCTCTTCTGCTACAACAGCTTTGCCATCATCCTGGTTCTTGGTGGAGGGCCTCAGTACACCACGATGGAGGTGGAGATTTACCGTCTGGCGCGTACCTCCATGGATATCGGAGGAGCTGCCGCTCTCTCCCTCTTCTCCATCCTCGTAACCTCTGTGTTACTCATCTGGTACAACAAGAGCCAGAAAATGCTTGCCAGAAGCGAGGAGTACAACACTTCCTCTAAAAGGCTCCCAAAGAAACCAGCTACACGTGCAGGCAAGCTGTTGGCCTTCTTCTACTCCCTCTTGACACTGCTGTTCATCCTCGGCCCCATAGCATCCATAGTGGTGCGCTCTTTCATGGCATCAAGTACCCGTTCGGGTACAGAGAGCTTCAGCTTCAAATGGTACCGCCAGCTATTTGCCCTGGAAAGGGGGACAGGACACATGGGATCAGCGCTTGAGGCGCTGACTAACAGCCTGCTCATTGCCGCTCTCGTTGCGATCGTGACGGTCCCCATTGCACTGACCCTGGCCACAGCCATCCGAAAGAAGGGCTTTGCCTCATCGGCTTTGGAACTGTTCGGCATGCTTCCGATGACTGTCAGCTCTGTCATCATAGGCTTGGGATACTTCTTGATCTCCAACAGTATCCGTGGCGGAGTCTCGGTAGGGTATACGCTTGTGGTTCTGGCTCACATGGTCATAGCCATTCCGTTTGTCCTGAGGACGATTCTCCCTGAGTACCGCAAGATGCCCCTTTCGTATATCCAGAGTTCCCTTACCTTGGGAGCAAGCCCCTTGCGTACTTTTTTCCTTATTGAGATCCCCTTGCTCAAGGGCTCACTGATAACAGGGGGGATGTTCGCCTTCGCCCTCAGCATGGGGGAGATAACAGCAACCCTTACGCTGGCAAACAGCGCCATCATCACACTCCCAGTCATCATGTACCGCCTCATAGGATCGTACAACTTCCAAGGGGCCTGCGCCCTGGGAAGCGTCCTCATTCTTGTATGCAGCATCGTATTTCTCGTCAGTGAACTGGCAAAGGGAGAGAACAATGGCCGATAAGGGTCTGACCTGTACCATGAAAGCGTCCTATAAGGACTTTGCACTCGACACTTCCTTTTCCATCAAGGAAGGGGAGCTTGCCTGCATCATCGGCCCCTCGGGGTGTGGCAAAAGCACGACACTGCAACTTATCGCAGGCCTGATAACCCCAGAAGAGGGAAGCATCTTCCTCAATGGGAAAGACATCATCAACGAATCGGTTCATGAACGGCATATAGCCATGGTATTTCAGGACTATGCCCTCTTCCCGCACATGAGTGTGGCCCAGAACATTGCCTACCCCATGAAACTCAGACACATGCCTAAGATTCAACGTACAGCCGAGGTGAAACGGTTGCTCGCTTTGGTTTCTCTAGTAGGCTATCAGAGGCGCAAACCCCAGGAGCTTTCCGGAGGAGAGCGCCAGCGCGTTGCCCTTGCACGGGCTCTTGCTTCCCAGCCACAGCTGCTGTTGCTGGACGAGCCGCTGTCAGCACTCGATGCCAAGCTACGCAAACACCTGCGCACTGAGATAAGACGAATTCATGAGGAGACAGGGATCACCACCTTGTATGTTACCCATGACCAAGAGGAGGCCCTCTCCATCGCTGACACCATCATCGTGATGCAAGAAGGGAGGGTTAGCCAAATTGGGTCAGGGGAAGAGATCTACCACAAACCCAATTCACTCTTTGTCGCTTCGTTCATGGGAGAGGGAAACACCCTGCCTTACAGTCTCATACCCAGAAACCTGGCAACCCAGCCAGGGATGACCAAGGAAACCTTCAAACCCTTGGAAGGCGAGCATACAATCTTCTTCCGCCCTGAGCATGTCACCATGCAAGATGATGTACAGCTTCCCCTACCTGAGTTCTTTCCCCATCTTGAGTTCAAGAACGCCCAGGTGGTGGGCTGTGAGTTCCAAGGGGATCACTTTCGAGTCTCCCTACTCTGGGAAGGACACACTATCATTGCCCATACCCTCGACAGGCCACGCTCTGAGCTAGTAAGGCTCTCAGTACGTATTGGAAAGTTGAGGGAGTTCCTTGACGGACAATTGGTACGCAATTAGCAAATATACCCTAGGTAGGTAATAGAACATTTATCACATATATGTATACTACTGGTATGAGACGAACACTTTTGGTCTTCCTAGCCTTGCTTCTCGTCACAGCAAATCCCCTATGGTCAAGCGGGAAGGTCGTTTACGCGCTCGACCTCTCAGACTCCTACTATGCAGCAATTCCCCATTTTGAGGATGAGCTACCCTTTCGCAGCAGCAATGCAACATCCCTATCAGTCGGTCTATTCGGCTATGAGAAAGAGGCCTTCTCAGCGAGCCTTGATCTGCACACGTTGTTTGTCACCCCGTCCATCCCCTTCGGCAACTACCAAGCGCGTGGATTCTATTCTGTAGGCTTCAGAATCCGGGGAAGCTATCAGTTCAACAGGATTGTAGGACTCTTTGCCAGTATCAGCAGCGAGGCTAACTACTACAGGATCATCAAAGAGGCCTTCGTCTCCTACTCATTGCAACTGGGACCCCAGTTCAGGGTTTTTCAGACAGAGAAGCATGCGATCGACATCACCATTCCAGTAACCATTCATCTGAGGAAGGAAATTACCGCCCCTATGCTGGGAGTAGGCATTCGCTATACCCTGGCCCTGAAACAGGAGAAGCCATGAAAAAAATACTCTTGTTTCTTACCCTAGTAAGCATTCTCTTCTTCACATCCTGTGAGCTCTTCTTGGATGAACCGATACAAGGGAAGGTGTACTACATCAATGTGGGGATAGACTATGAGAATAATTCAAATAGCGATGACAACTTAAGCGGAACAGTCAATGATGCAAAGGAGTTGCATGAAGCTCTTGGGGTAGTTATCACCAAAGCAAAGAGAACAGGGACAGGGTACCTGATGGTACAGGAGGGAGCCTTTGCCGAAAATCCTTCAGACTCTGAGTATCCTTCCATAGCCAAACTTCAAGCCAAACTATCCAAAGTGCAAGGAATAGCCAAAGAAGAAGACCTTACCATCCTCACCTACTCTGGCCATGGAGAAGAAACAACCGGACGCCTTGTGCTTGCCTATTCAGGGGGTGTAAACCAAAGACTCGACCCTGCAACCCTTCTCTCCTGGATGGCTGCCATCCCAGGCAAGAAGCTTATCATCCTCGACAGCTGCTTCAGTGGCATGTTTGTTGAAGACAGTCCATCCTCGACAAACATAATCCTCAACAACTCCATAGAAAAATTCTTTGAGACCTATCACTCTTCAGATGCATATGGAGAGCCAGACCTGTTCGTCTTTACCGCCAGTACTAACACTTTATCCTATGAAAAAGATTTTGGAACCGATGCTAATCCGCATCCCCATGGCATATTTTCTTATGCCCTGCTGGAAGCCCTTGGATGGAATCATATCAGCGAGACTGATCCTTCACTAATCACTATCAGCGCCCCTCCCGCAGCTAAAAATGAACAGATTACTGTTGACGGTCTCTTCAAATTTATCAAAAAGAACCAAGATATAGACTCAAGCTATTATGGGTCAGTGTACCAGCACCCCATGACTACCGGTGGCCCTCTGGATTTAGTCCTGTTCAACCTCTGAAGCGAATGGTAGAAGTATACCTCTTACGTATTGAGGTATTCCTGTGAAAAAAGTGACATTGTTCGCGCTCTTGCTCTCTCTTCTCCTATTCCCAAGTTGTGAACTCTTCCTGTCAGAAGAGCCTTTGGGCTCTATCCATGCCATCTATGTGGCGCTGAATTATCACGGCACTGATGTGAACTATCTGGAAGGGACCCTCAACGATGCCACTGAGCTACAACAATGCCTGGGAAGCCTCAGTAGCAACAACCACCGCCCGTATACTGCCTACCCCTTCTTGCAGAGGGGAGGCGCCCTTCTTGATGACTCTCAAGCCCGTCATATATATGCCTATGATGATGCAAGTTCAGAAGCTTCCCTTCCTACAAAAGGCAACGTTCTTGGTCAGATTGAAGACTTGATCCCTTTCCTTTCAGAGAAGGACCTAACTATCTTCAGTTATAGTGGTCATGGAATTGGAGGAGGTTCACTTGTGTTGGCTTCTCCCTCTCTTGATGATCCCACCATATATGATGAGAACAACAGGCTAAAACCAGAGGTCCTTCTCAGTGTTACAGAACTGTTATCAGCCCTTTCAGTACTTCCAGGAAAGCAGCTGCTCATTCTGGACAGCTGTTATTGTGGATCCTTTGTAGAGAAGAGCGGATCTTCAGTAAGTCTTATCGAGAGAAGCGAGTTCCTCGATGAAGCCTTCACAACGTATTTCTCTTCTGAGAGATACTCTCCGTCGCTCTTTGTGCTTGCAGCAACAACAAGCGACAACACCAGCAAGGAAAGAGGTGGCAGTACTGCCCATAGCCATGGGTATTTTACCGAGGCCGTACTTGAGGGACTTGGGTGGGATCATGGGAGCAACACTGTAATTGGTAGCTCCCCTGCAATGAAAAAGGGAGTCCTGACAACAGACTCCCTCTATGCATATATTCTTGAGAATCAGGATTTACCACTAACTGGAATCAATCCAAAGTATTATCAGCACCCCACCACCAGTGGGGGGGCCTACACGTTACGCCTCTTCTAGGAGATGAACTGCCCGTCTCGGATCAGCTCTATTTCATCACGAATGACGGCAGCGCGTTCGAACTCAAGGTTCTTGGCTGCCTTGAGCATCTCCTTCTCCAGAGCCTTCACATACTTCTTGCGGTCAGGGGCACTGAGCAGGTTGTACCCGCCCTTGAGAATGGCAAGATCCTGTTTCTGGTTCTGCTTGGTATCTTCCTTCTCCCGCTCTAGGATGTCATGCACTGCCTTGATGATGGTGGTGGGTGTGATGCCATGTTCCGCATTCCAGGCCAGCTGGATCTCCCTTCTGCGATTGGTCTCCTCTATGGCTATCTCCATGGCCGTACTCATCTTGTCTGCATACATGATGACCCTGCCTTCGCTATTACGTGATGCTCGCCCGATAATCTGGACAAGGGAGGTTGCCGAGCGTAGGAATCCAATCTTATCTGCATCAAGGATGCCGATAAGGGAGACCTCAGGCAGGTCCAAGCCCTCTCTGAGCAGGTTGATACCGACAAGCACATCAAAGACGCCCAGGCGCAGGTCCCTGAGCAGTTCAACCCGTTTAAAGGTCTCTATTTCCGAATGCAGGTAACGGACTTTCAGGCCAAGGGAGGCAAAGTAATCTGTCAGGTCCTCACTCATGCGTTTGGTAAGGGTGGTAACCAACACCCGCTGGTTCTTTGCTATGGTCTTGCGGATTTCCGCGTAGAGGTCTTCCATCTGTCCTTCTGAGGGCCGAACATCTATTACAGGATCCAGCAAGCCTGTGGGGCGTATCACCTGCTCCACAATCTGGGTACTATCACGAAGCTCCACTTTTCCAGGTGTTGCTGATACGAAGACCCGTTGGTTCACCACTTCGGCAAACTCACTGGCCTTCAAAGGCCTGTTGTCCAGGGCAGAAGGCAGACGGAAGCCGTAGTTGACCAGGTTCAGCTTACGGGATCGGTCTCCCTCATACATCGCCCCAACCTGGGGAAGCGTCACATGGGACTCATCGATGAAGGTGATAAAATCAGGGGGAAAGTAGTCCAACAGGACAGCAGGGCGCTCCCCTACATTCCTGTCGGAAAGAATTCTTGAGTAGTTCTCAATACCCGAGCAGTACCCAATTTCCTGGAGCATCTCCAGGTCATATTCCACCCTTGTCTTGATGCGTTCGGCTTCGAGGGGACGACCAGAGCTGTTGAAGAACTCTACCTGGTCCTCCATCTCACTGCGAATTCTCTGGACTGCCGCCATGACCTGCTCAGGGGGCATGACAAACTGCTTGGCCGGATAGAGAGTATAGGAAGGGACCATCCCCTGCTTCTCCCCTGATACAGGGTCGAACCACTGGATGGATGCAATCGTATCCCAATCGACGGAGATTCTCACCGCATTCTCCAGGTAGGAGGGGCATATCTCAATGATGTCACCTCGGACACGGAAGGCCCCACGTTTAAGGATGGCGTCATTGCGTTCATACTGCATCCTTACCAGCTGGTCGAGCACATCATGATGGTGAAAAGGCTCACCTGCAGTAAAGGTATGTACCATATCCCTGACTGACACCGGGTTTGCCAATCCAAAGATACAGGAAACGGTGGCCACTACGATGACATCACGCCGTTCCATCAGGGAGAAGGAGGCAGAGAGGCGCAGACGGTCTATCTCCTGGTTGATATCGGCATCTTTCTCGATATAGAGGTCTCGCCCGGGCACATATGCTTCAGGCTGGTAGTAGTCATAGGTCGAGACAAAGTACTCGACCGCATTGTCAGGGAAAAAGGACTTGAACTCCCTAAAAAGCTGGGCAGAAAGGGTCTTGTTGTGGGAGAGGATCAAGGTAGGGCGTTGGACCTGCTCAATGACCTTGGCCATCGTGTAGGTCTTTCCACTTCCAGTCACCCCCTTAAGGGTCTGGAACCTGTCCCCATCCTTCAGCCCTTGCGCCAGTTTTTCAATGGCTTGGGCCTGGTCCCCTGCGCTCTCATACTCTGCATATACCTTGAAGGGTTTCTGTTCGTAGGAAACGTCACCATGAATATTCTCTATGGCCGAACCGCCCCACCGTTCGTCTACTCGTATATCATTCATCCGATACCGCCATCTATTGCCTTACCAATGCACTGACGTGCTGTGCATTCCGCTCAATGAGCTGCACCTCTATCGTCTTGCTCTCACCTTTGCGGTTGACCGTCACTTTCACTTTTTCACCACTTCGGGTATGCAGGAGCGCAAGATACAGGTCATTAAGGTCTTTTACCTCACTACTGTTAATAGCAGTGATGACGTCCCCTCCGAGATAGATCACACTCGTTCCGTACTGGACCGTCTGGGTCCCGCCCTTGAGTCCAGCCTTCTCTGCCAAACCTCCACTGACCACCTGGCTGACCAAAACACCCTTTTCGACTGAAAGCTTGGCATAGGATACCAACTGGGGGGTAAGCTGTACGGTAGCAATATCGAGCCAACCCCTGCTTACCTTGCCTAGCTTGATGAGGTCGGGAATGATTGCAACGGCGGTATCGATGGGGATAGCGAAGTTGATACCCTGGGAATTGCCATTGGTTGTGTATATCGATGAGTTAATCCCAATGACCTCAGAGCGGCTGTTCAACAGGGGTCCTCCGCTATTGCCAGGGCTTATGGAGGCATCAGTCTGGATTGCATCCATGATAATCTTACCTTCATTGGTACGCACAGGGCGATTCAGCCCGCTGACCACACCGACGGTCATCGTACGGTCATAGCCGAAGGGATTTCCTATGGCAATGACCTTCTGCCCTATCTTGAGATCACTACTCGTCCCTAGGGCGATGGGGCTGAGCAGACTCTCCTTGTCAACGGTTATCTGGATCACCGCAAGGTCATCCTCACTGTCGACACCGATAAGCTTTGCGGGATAGGACTGTTCGTTGTACAGGGTCACTTTCAGGCTCTTCGCCTTCTCCACCACATGGGCATTGGTAAGGATGTAGCCATCGAGGGAGAGGATCATACCACTTCCTGTGCCTTGGGCGGGCAGGACATCCATGAAGGAATTCACCTGAGCCTCGAGGGTGGTGGTGATATGAACCACACTGCGGTTCGATTTCTCATAGACATTGATGTTCTGCATCTCTGAAGCGCTATAGCGCCAGCTCTGGTTGCCTTCCTCAAAAAGAATGAGCCCGTCATCACCATAGAAGATGTCAGAGACAGGGATGCCAGAGAGGGAGAGCAGTGCACTCTCCCCTTGGTCTTCCACTATAGTCCGCAGAACCTTCTGCAAATTCTTGCGGTCCTGGTCTGCCTGTATTGCATGAGTCCACTTCCAGAGCACCATCGCTGAGAGGATGATTACTATCGCAATGAAGGCAGCGATGATGGTCTGGATAACTCTTCTTTTTGTTTCCTTGAGCATTCTCTAAGTGTACTGCCAATCACCGGGTATTGGCAACAACTACAAAGTGGCCAGGAGCTCTTCCACTTCCTCCAGACTGGGGGGGTCACAGCCCTTGCGAGAGCAGTTGATGGAGGCCGCCACATTGGCAAAACGCATAGCCTGGGCTATGGTTGCCTTGGAAAGAGGCTCCAGACGGGGTTCCTCGCCGTCAGGCCCGAAGAAACCACCCCTATGCAGGAAAGAGAGCAAAGCACCACTGAAGGTATCACCAGCACCTACTGTGTCGACCACAGGCAGGTCGACGATAGGAGAATCGACAGTGAACTTCTGCGGACTGTACCAGGTACTGCCTTTCTTGCCTTTGGTCAGGATGATATGCGAACCACTATCCTTACTAAGCTGTTTGGCCGCTTCGTCCACATCCAGCTCGGGATAGAGCAACAACAGATCCTCATCGCTGAGCTTGATGATGTCAGAAAGCTGTATGGCAAGCTCCAGGCGTCTGCGGTAGGCAGTAAAATCTTCGATAACCGTAGGCCTTACATTAGGGTCAAGGAATACGATGGGTGCTGGCTTGATCATATCGACTGCAGCAAGGATTGCATCGCAACCAGGCTCCACTACCAGCGATACCGATCCTATGTGCAGGACCTTGAGGTCGGAGTGCTCCGAGAGGGCAGTGAGCAGTTCATCCCTTCCTAGTGAAGTGGGGGCAGTATTCTTGCTATAGAAGGCGTAGCTCGCCTTGCCTTCATCATCAATGGCTGCAAACCCGATCATCGACGGCAGAGGACTTGAGCAGAGCTCAGGATCAAACAAGACATTGTTATCCACCATATGCTCCAAGATCCTCTCCCCAAACATATCGGCGGAATTCTTGCCAAAGAAGCCCACCGGGCAGTGGAGTCTGGATGCGGCTGTTGCCGCATTGAGACCACATCCGCCTATATGGGAAGCAAAACTAACAGAAGAACCTTCTTTCCCTTTTCCAATAAAATCTATGAGGGCCTCCCCAATAACTCCAATCATTGCATTCTCCTACAAATATCGTTTTTTAGGTTGTCCGATGACACCTGCATATACCTCAACATGTTCTTTTGCACTGCTCATCATGATCTTAGGAAGCAGAACTTCCTCAATCTGGAAAAAACCCACATCACTGGACATCTCGACATCGATGAGAATCGGATGTTCCGACCCTTTCTCTATAGTCACCTTCTCAATGGAGTTAGCCGAGTACTTGTGGATGTCCCCTGTCTTGGGAGCGGTGGTGATGCTCATGGGAATCCGAGCCCTTCCCTTCTCCATGTCACAGCCATCAGCAACCAGCAAAAGACCCGCTTCGACGCTGTACACCTTCCTGGAAGCCATGTGTCCCATAACCCCTTCGGTCGCGACACTCATGATGGCTATTCGTCGAGAGAGCTCATCTGGAAACAAAGTCGTGAGTATCCTGTCCATGATAGGCCGCGCTATGATGAGGCCGGTAAGCTCATGTTCGGTACGGGAAACACTCATACCCAAATCATGGACAAAGGATGCAAGCAGGAGGGCGCAAAGGCTGTCCTCATAGGTTCCCGAGTTCTCTAGGACCAACGAGGTTGCAACATGTGCATCCCTCAACAGAGAGAGCATCTTCACTCCGTTACAGGCAACCTGACGCATGTGCACCGGTCCGTGGTCATTGAAGTTCATCCGCTTGATCGAGACAGTATTCGCATACTCCTGCAAAGCCTCAATCTCCTCATCTGAGAGCAAAAGTTCTGCAAGCCTGTAGCTGGGCGAACCCTTTTCCAGGAGACTGAGCAGATTCTTGCTTACTGCTGTTTCTTTGAAAGATTTCATACCAATAGGATACAACATGTTCAACCACAGGGAAAGGGTGTGTGTCAAGCGGATGCGATAATGTGTTTTAAGTTTTTCTCTCTAATAGAAAGGTTTTTTTATCAATATTCTAGAATA
>JAEINL010000077.1 GCA_016342655.1 Sphaerochaeta sp.
AGTGATTAGGTAAGTAAGTTGTTATATATTTTATAAATAAGGTCATATTTTTTAGAATTCAAACGAAAACAAGGGATTTGTCAACCTCAGTATAGCAGAACATATCTGTATAGTC
Source organism: Sphaerochaeta sp. (assembly GCA_016342655.1). Lineage (GTDB taxonomy): Bacteria > Spirochaetota > Spirochaetia > Sphaerochaetales > Sphaerochaetaceae > Sphaerochaeta. The sequence goes on from JAEINL010000077.1 coordinate 116, forward strand.
ATTACCCATTTTGTAATCCCGACTAGCCCACTAAGCCGAATATGATTTATTCCACTCGAACGATAAATGATTTTTTCCCATATGGGCTAAACTGTGTTTTAATGGAGGAACACTAGGGAGAGAATCCCTGAAGGAGATAAAGAAGAGGAAGCCCCTTGTTTGTTGGAACTTTCAATGACTTCCTCTTCAACAATACCTATGGAAACAGTATCATCGCGCCAGCTTAAGTTCAAGAGAATTGCCATCCATCCTTAAGAAAAGGCAATGGCAAGATGCTGTGTAGCAAATGCCTCTACCCGCTTGAGCTTTCATTCACGCGCAAGAAAAATAAGAAGTACCTATTAGAAGAGGGATTGTTCTGTGATACCTTTGTAAGGAGTTCGGAAAGCGCTACTACCGTTTTGTACGCATCGATGATTCACCAACCATTGGGGCGGCCATCGCAGGCTTAAGCCTCAAGAACTGCTGATACCAAGCGGATAGAATTGTGCATTGTAGAGAAATATGGGTGGAGATGGTCTCCACCCATATTTCATGGTACTCTTATTGTATGGCAGACCGTTTTTCTCCCGCACAACGAAGCAAGATCATGCGCTCCATCAAAGGTCGGGATACCAAGGCCGAACTGCTTGTAAGGCGCTTTTTATTCAGAAAAGGGCTTCGGTACCGAACCAATGACAGGCGCCTTGTGGGAAGCCCTGACATTGTCCTGCCCAAATACAGGAGTGTTGTCTTTGTCAATGGATGCTTTTGGCATGGGCATGAGGGGTGTTCTCTTTTTGTGCTTCCCAAGACAAATTCTGCATTCTGGGGCGATAAGATAGAGAAGAACAAGAGCCGTGATGCAAAAAACATCTCCGCCCTCATCTCTGATGGGTGGAGAGTGTTCGTAGTCTGGGAGTGTGAACTGAGAAACCGGTCGTCTCGTGATGCTACCCTCGAGGGGCTGGTCAATGAGATTTGGGCTTTGGAGTGACCATGGCCAGCTCATTTGCCTTCGCTATCAGGCTTCGTTGCCACTCGATGAGGTAGTCGTGGCGTTCAGTATCAGGGCCTTGGCAATCGGCAAGGACGCGGAAGACCGGTTCGGTCTTGCTGCCCCGCATCCAGATAAAATCTGTCTCTTCGCCCTGTACGTTCAGGAAGATAATCTTATATCCTCCGCTATAGGGTTCATGGCGATTCTCCTCTCCTGCCCCCTGATAGAGGTTCGTACCCTCCATCTGGTAGACTCTGTAGTCTGTGATACCCATTGCCTTGAGTTCTTCCTTTCTCGTCTCCCACTCCATCAGAAAGAGTTCCTCATAGGCTTGTTTTAAAGCGCGTTGTGGGGAGCTGACCTGCATCTTAGCCTTGTCGGAAAAGGAGGGAGTTGTGACGAAACGGGGTAGGGATTCTATGATAGCTTCCAAGGTTACCTTGCGGGGCATCCTGGTTTTGCTCACCCGAGTCCAGAGATTGACCAGTTCGTCCCCCGTCATCAGCTTGATCAGGCTCATCAGGGTGTTCATAGGGTCGCGTACCTTTGCAGGATGGGTTATGTTTCCCCCGTTGGAACCTTCTCCAAGGATGGGAACCAGATACCCTTCCGACCGCTTCAGATTTGCAAGCTCGACGACATTGCCTTCTCCGACTTCAGAGCGGAACACCTCCACACCAAGGGTTTTACAAATCCTGTTGATGCGCATGGATGTCGGTCCGTTTACCGCAACAGCCAGTTTGGCCTGTGGGTCCTGAAGGTATGCTTGGCAGAGTTCTGCGAGCACCACCAGGGAGAATACGTTCTGTGCCTCCAGAATCTCAGCCTTGCCAGTGCTCTCTCTGATGTATACCAGGTTTCCCCGATCCCCATCATTATCAGGAACATAGCCAAGGAGGTAGGCTTTGTCCCCTGCATAGAGTTCCTCTAGGGTTTTCCTACAAAGCTCAAGATTCTCACCCTCTGGGACTATGCCGTGGACCACCTGTCCAACCTGGTTGTTGAGCATGCTTACCTTGAGTCCAAGAGACTTGAGGAAGGAAGAGTCAATGCTGACCGATCGTGCACTGCCATTGAGTTCTCCGAGGATACCCAGGGGTTTGGTCTCTGTGTTTGCTATGACTGAGTGTGAGAATGCATAGTGGTCTTTTGTGTCGGGACTCTTGCTGGCAGTGGTGAGTATGAACTGTTCATACCGCTCCAGGCTCTGCTGCTTCTGGCTTTTTACGGAGGTCAAGACCTCGAAGTACCGTTTGCTGTCAAAGGAAGCGGAGAGTTTCTGCAGATAGGTCAAGGCCCCTTTTTCTGCAAAGAGGGAGAGAAAGGTATCGGTAAGGCGTTTTGATTCAGAACCTGAATAAACACCCCCTGCCTTGCCGAACTTGAAGCCATTGTGGCCGATGGGGTTGTGGCTGGCAGTAACATAGAGGAAAGCATCAGCCTCTTCGGGATAGAGATTGCAGTCTGCCATAATTTCAGGGGCTGCACAGATGAAGAGGTAGCGTACCTTACAGCCAAGACTGAGCAGGGTCCTACAAATGATATCCCCGATAAGGCGACCTGTAGGACGCGCATCGAGGCCGACAAGTATGGTGGGGCTACCCTCAGTTGATGTAGCGGCAGAAGTAGGTTCTCTCCCTATTGCATCCTTTTGGGCAAGCGGGGCTCCCAAATGTCTTGCCATGGCAAGGGCGACAAATGCTGTGATGGCTCCATCAGCATAGGAGATGCTTTTGGTAGTGTCCTCTTCATCACCTCCCTCTGCAAAGATTTTTCTCCATCCCGATGCCGAGAGAATCATGGAAGACAGAGAGCTCTCTACTTCTTCTTTGCTGGGTTGGGGAAAATCAAGGATGTCAAACTGGTCATCCGCTATGATTAGGTGGCTAAGGTGGTCATATATTAGCATTGAATCCTCCGTAGGCCGAGTATATCATATATTGCAGAGTTTGCAGATGTGTTGTAGGCTGATTTTTATGATACCAACGTGTGCAGCTTTCCATGATTTGTGCTGTTATGCCAAAAGTTCCCTTACTGTAGTAATCCCTACCCTTGAGGTTCTGGGAGTTGAAGTCAGTCCCCTCCCAACAGCCTTGCTGTCGACTCAGACCGATGGGTTTGCACGCTATCATTTTGAGGAGAACACCGACTCCCTCATCAAGATTCTCAGGCATTGGGACTGTCTCGAACTTGGCTTCGATGCCATATATTCAGGCTTCCTTGGCTCACACGAACAGATTGATCTTGTCCTGCATTTCATCGAAAAGCAGAGGGCAAACCACCAGGTTCTGGTTGTGATAGACCCGGTCCTTGGGGACGGGGGAGAACCTTACGCCCCGGTTGATCGGAAGCATATAGATGGGATGCGTACCTTGGTACAACAAGCGGATCTCATCACCCCAAATACTACTGAGGCTGCTCTGCTTCTAGACAGGCCAATGAAGAATAATTTCACCAAAGCTGAGATCCTGCTCTGGGCAAAGGAACTCTCTCACAGTAGCGGTAGCTCTGTGATCATCACCAGCGTTCCCCTAGGCGACGAGCATGCCGTTGCGTATTGCCATGCAGGTGATTGTTCCCTAGTCTATTATAAGAATCTTGCTGCTTCCTATCCTGGGTGTGGGGATCTCTTTGCAAGTATGATGACAGGTTTTCTTGTTAATAAGGTTCCCTTCCAAATCTCTGTTGAGAAGAGTGTCCAGTATAGTTCCCTTGCTATCGACCGTACACTGAAGGCAGGGTATGAGAGACGTCATGGAATATCCCCCTCGCTTATATTTCCCTCCCTGATAGAGGAAAGGAGTGGATATGGCTCTTGATTGTCTGGTTGTCGCCTCCACCGGTGGGGAATTGGAAGGATTCCTAACAAAGCCTGATACCCTATCTGACTATAAGGGGAAAAGCTACCTACTTACCGTTATTGGTGTTTCACAGGTCCAAAGTGCCCTTAATACCCTGGTCGCCATTATGGAATACCAACCTAAGAGAGTGCTGTTGGTAGGCTATGCCGGAGGCATAGATGCACAGCTCGCTATTGGTGATTGCGTCCTTGCAACCGAGGTCATCCAGTATGAGTTGGATCTTCGTGCCTTTGGCTTGAAAAGGGGAGAGACCTTAAGTAGGGTACCTAACGAAGTGCTTGGGGAACTCTCCTTATTTGTCCCTCCCTATGAGAAGGCAATCCTTGCAAGAGGTGGCTCTTCAGACAGGTTCCTCCTGCGCCCTTGGAGGGAGGCGAACCCCTACCTTGTCGATGAGCTTGACCTTGGGTTTTCCGATATGGAGAGTTACGGGGTAGCCTTGGCTGCAAAGATGCAGAACATTCCCTGTACGGTATGCCGGGTGATAAGTGACGATGCCAAGGGCCATAGGCCCAAGAACTATAAGAATTTTTGCATGAAGGCTAACCAGATGTTTGTTGAGGTTCTCTACTCGTTGCTTGAACTTCCCAGTGAGAAGTCACCCACCAACTTATAGACATTCCCATCCTTTTTCAGGGTAATTTCCCTTTCAGGAAAATACTGTGGAAGGAGCTCGTTGATGATAGCAACAGTAGCTTCTTCAACGGCTTCCTCATCCTCTTTCTTCACCTTTGAGAGAGTTCTTATCTCAACTGAGACAATATAGCCCCGGCCATGATCACTGCCATACCCAAGAGTGAACTGCGTTCCGGTAGAGAACAGACCGTCATAGGCGACGCTTGCAGCCCTGCCCCGAGCTGGCCTGTTGGGATGGCGCGGGTAGGCACTACCGAAGCTCTCCTCCAGACGATGGTCAAGTTCATCACACATTTTGCGCATAATACCCTCAAGGGCAATCTGTTTCGGGTGGGTGCTCATAGCAAAACGCCCATATGGTCTTCAGGATCTTCCTCGATGTTATAGCGTTGGAGAAAAGAGTAGTACGATGAAAGTTCGGCCTGTGTAGCTGTTCCCTCATCTTCTGTGGGTATGGGTAACTCCTGTCTTTGTGAAGAAGGTAAAGGCTCAACTTCCTTGGGCCCTAGTGTAAGCTGGTCGAAGTTTTTGCGCCTCTGTAGCTTTTCAACATACTCGCCGATTCTCGTGTCATTGTCACGATAGATCTGCATGGCTTTTTCCCTCATCATGGCTAGGGCGGTAGAGCTTGTGGAATCGAGACGGATCTGTTCGCCCAGTGACCCATGGATTCGGGTGTACTCAATGTCTGGAATGTCCGGTGCAATAGCATCAACAGCCTGAAGCTGGGAGCCTGCATATATTTTCTGGATAGGTGTTCCCTTTGCCGGGTCTATCCATCCTATGACTCCAGAACCAGCACCACTGATGGTGAAGCCGAAGTCACTGCTTGCGGTGGAAATGGAGAGAATATGGAACTTCTTTGCATGTGGGTAGAGTTTCTTCGCCTCACTGTAGGCAAAGAGAGTCGGGTTGTTGGCTATGAGTCCCCCATCAATGAGCGTCTGCATGGTCTCTTCTTGGCGGTCATAGAGGTATGCCGGCTTAAAGTAGGTGGGGGCTGCACTGGTTGCCCTTCCTGCTTCCCAAAACAGAAAATCATGGCTGTCCCTGCTTGAGAGTGGGAATGGCCGACCCTTGGCCACATCATAGGTCATCAGCATGAGGGGGACCACCGCATCTCTGAGAGGAAGGTTTCCAAAGGTCTTCTTCAGATATTTTTCTAGGGGTTGGCTGTCATATTTGTCGGTGAAGATCTGGGAGAAGAGTCTGCCTTGGTTTTTAGGGAAGATCTCCTTACCATGGTGGAGATAGAGCTTTTCTAGAGCGCTCATCTCAACACCAAAGGGGAGGGTGCCTTTCAGCTCCTCAGGTGTCTTCCTGCCAAGAAGCTTGTCGGCAAGGCTCGGTTCTCCATGCTCGTAGATGTAGCTGATGAACCTGGAATCAGGAGGGAGGTTGGTCCTTTCTACAGGAGCGGTGAGGGCAAGGGCAAGCAGTCCTCCTGTAGAGGTTCCTGCTATCAAGTCAAAATGGGAGTATAAGGGGCGTCGATCACCCCTCTCTTCAAGCTGTGTGGCTAGGGTATTGAGGATGACTGCTGGTATTACGCCACGCATCCCTCCTCCATCTATGGATAGGATGAACCGTTCTTCTGGTGCTTCATCGGGTATGTTTTTCCTGAAAAGGTCGCGTATTGCCATACTACAAGAGTGATATATTTCCCCAATACGGTCAAGTATCCATAAAACAAAAGCATATTTGATAGAGAAATACCCAAAAAATTATAGGTATATAAACAAAATACTATTCCGTAAACGGTATAAAAAACACTACTATATAAAAATGCCTTTGACTGGTTGCTAAGCTCTAGCGTCTTTGTGCCCTGATTAGGTAGAATGAATCCCATGTATACCAATGATGTCCTGCAAGCTTATGAAATGTGCATGCTCTGCCCTAACCACTGTAGCGTCAACCGCCTAAGAGGGGAGGTAGGTATCTGTGCTGAGACAGATGGTGTACGGGTAGCCTGGTCTGGCCTGCATCGTGGGGAAGAGCCTCCTGTAACAGGGGAGCATGGATCGGGAATGATTTTTTTCAGTGGTTGCCCCCTGCACTGTGCATTTTGTCAGAACCATCAGATATCTGGGCTTCAGAGGGGAGGAGAAGAGCCTGTGGGAATCTCTATCTCCCTTGAAGAGCTTTCCAATCTTATGATCAAACTCCAAGAACTAGGTGCGACGAACATAAACCTGGTGACAGGAACCCATTTCATACCTTCCATCATCAAGGCCCTTGAGCTCGCCAAAGCAAAAGGACTTATACTTCCCATTGTGTGGAATAGTTCTGGCTTTGAGTCATGTGAGGGGCTCATCCTACTTGATCCCTTTGTCGATTTGTACCTTATAGATGTTAAGAGCTTGGACAGGGAAGTGAGCGCTGTATTTTGTGGGCTTGCAAGCTATGCCGACCATATTCGTCCAGTTATGGATTTTCTGAAGGAAAGACACCCCCGTGTCATTGTAGAAGAGGATGGAAGCTTGCGTGGATTGTTGGTAAGGCACCTTCTTTTTCCAGGGACCATCGGTGCAACGAAAGAATTCCTGCGGTACTTTGCCAAAGAACTCAAGGACTGTGCGTATCTTTCGTTGATGGTGCAGTTTATCCCTCCCTTCGGTGATGTAACGTTGCCTGAGATTACCGAGAAGGAGTATGATGCCCTGCTTGCCCTATTGGACAAGCTAGGAATTGAAGATGGGTTTGTGCAGGAGCTGGGTGAGAATATCTCCTGGATCCCTGACTTCACCCAGGATGTGCCTTTCCCTGAAGGGTTTGCTGATGCTCTGCCCTACTTCTTGGAACTGAAGTATAGGAATAAGGAAAAAATACTGTCGCATAGCCAACAGAGGCTATCGTAATGATATTCGTTACCTGCGATAGGTTTTGAATAGGCTTTTGCCCTCCTATTGACGTTTAGTAACCGAACAGTCTCATTATCTGTAGCTTTGGATTTCTCGCTGAAAAACCTTGACAATCTTTTTGTGGAAGACTATGGTGAACATACCCTCCCCCATAAGGGGGGGGGTATTAAGGATAGAAAGAACCACCATGAAGAACGAGAATTTTTCTATTTCCGGAATGACCTGTTCAGCCTGCTCCACGCATGTGGATAAAGCAGTAAAGACTATTCCAGGTGTAAAAGAAGTGCAAGTCAACCTTTTGCAAAACACCATGAAGGTTGAATATGACGAACAGGCTACAGATACACAGGTCATCATTGATGCTGTGCTAAAGAGTGGCTACGGTGCTTCTGTCGAAGGAACGGAGAAGGATTTACCGAAAAAAACCAAAGATGACTTTCTTGAACGGAAAACCCAGTTGATTCAATCAGTATCACTGTTGGTCTTGCTCTCTTATCTGACAATGGGAAAGATGCTTCATCTTCCTATCCCCAGGATTTTTGCAAATGATGAAAACCTTGCAGTAAACCTCCTTACCCAACTGCTGCTCACCATAACAATACTAATCATCAACCGTCATTACTTCATACAAGGATTCAGAACCCTGCTCCATCGGAGACCAACCATGGATTCTTTGGTAGCAGTGGGAGCGACTGCCTCGTTTTTATACAGTCTATGGAATATCTATCTCGTCTTGTACCATCTAGGTAGAGGAGATCTGACTCAAGCGCTCGGATACAGTCATAACCTCTATCTGGACGGAGCAGCGATGATTGTCGTGTTCATTTCCATCGGAAAACTCATGGAGGCCCGGTCGAAAGGAAAAACCACTGAAGCCATTGACAAACTGATGAATCTTGCTCCGAAAAAAGTAACAATCATCCGCAATGGATCAGAAAAGCTTGTAGATATCTCTGCCGTACTTGCAGGCGATATCATTATCCTAAAAACTGGAGAATCTATTGCTGTGGATGGAATCCTAGGGGAGGGATCCGTATCAGTTGATGAGTCGTCAATTACCGGTGAAAGTCTTCCTGTGGACAAAAAAACCGGAGATTCCCTCATAAGTGGTACGATGGTAAAAAGTGGATACTGTCGTTATGAAGCAACGAAAGTTGGAAAAGACACTACACTTCAAGGAATCATCAATCTTGTAACTGAAGCTGGGGCAAGCAAGGCACCCATCGCACGCTTAGCGGACACGATAGCAGGAGTGTTTGTACCAGTCGTCATGCTCCTTGCCCTTGGCGTCTTCATTATCTGGATTGTCAGCGGAGCTGAGTTCTCTTTTGCTCTCACGATGGCTATCTCTGTACTTGTGGTGAGCTGTCCCTGTGCACTTGGTCTTGCTACCCCCACAGCAATCATGGTAGGAACTGGACGTGGGGCACAACTGGGCATCCTTATCAAAAACGCAAAATCACTGGAACAACTTGCAAAGGTACATACCGTAGTACTCGACAAGACGGGGACGATCACCGAAGGCAAACCAGTCATTGAAGAAACCCTCACTACTGGCATCTATTCTGCAGAGCAATTGCTTCATTTGGCAGCTTCCTTAGAAAAGTATAGTGAACATCCCCTTTCGCTTGCCATTGTTAATCATGCAAAGGCCCAGGGAATAGCCCTTTCCGAAGCAAAAGGATTTACAGCCATCCCAGGAGAAGGAATACTTGGTGTTGTCCAGACAATCCAGGTATGTGTAGGCAATGGAAGAATGCTGGAAAAACATGGCATTTTCCTTTCCTCTTCATTATCCAAACAAGTTGAAACGCTTGCTCAGATGGGAGGAACCATTCTTTTTGTACTTACAGATGAAAAACTAGCAGGACTTTTTGCAATTCGTGATAAAGTGAAGGAAGATAGCAAAGAAAGTATCATGAAATTGAAAAAAATGGGATTACGGACGATTATGCTCACTGGAGACTCTCTGTTGAATGCCAAAGGTATTGCAGACGGTCTTGACATTGACGAATTCCATGCAGGTGTTTTGCCAGGAGACAAACAAAAAATAATCCAAGACCTCCAAAAAAGTGGTATGAAAGTTGCTATGGTAGGGGATGGCATCAACGACTCCCCTTCTTTGGTAACAGCTGATGTCGGTATCGCCATTGGAGCAGGAACCGAGATTGCCATCGATAGTGCAGATATAGTCTTGATCCACAGCAAGCTTTCCGATGTTGTGAATGCAATTGCATTGAGCAAAGCAACATTGAGAAACATCAAAGAAAATCTTTTTTGGGCACTTGGATACAACGTCTTCGGCATTCCTTTGGCTGCTGGCGCATTTTTTTCTCTTTGGGGATGGCATCTTAATCCAATGATTGCCTCTGCGATGATGAGTTGTAGTTCCATCATCGTTGTATCCAATGCTCTTCGCCTCAGATTCTTTATGACAAGAGCGAACCAGAAGAAAAGTGATTCCATTACCAGACATGTAGCTGGGTATGGATTAAATATACCAAGTGAGGAAAACAAGATGACTAAAGAATTAATGATTGAAGGAATGATGTGTGAACACTGTCAAGCCAGAGTGCAAAGTACCCTAAACAGTCTTGAAGGCGTACAAGCAATTGTCTCATTCAAAGATAAGAAGGCTGTTTGTACAATTGATCACATCATACGTGATGATGTACTGAAAGAGGCAATTGCCGAAGTCGGCTACAAAGTGGTCGGTATCAAATGAAAGCAGATAAAAATGTGGTAAACCAGTATTTGAAAACAGCAAAAGGGCAATTGGAAGGTGTGCTCAGGATGGTTGAAGAAGATGCCTACTGTGTCGACATATCCAACCAGCTGTTGGCTGTTCGTTCTTTAATCGATAAGGCAAACCGAGTAATCATCGAAGCACACGTCAAAGGATGTGTACGAGATGCCATAGAACAGAATGGAGGCGAAGAAAAGATTCAAGAACTGATGAACCTTATCTCCCGCTTGTAATATGAAAACCTAGAAAGCCTCTCTTAAACAACGTTTTCCCAACTGTACCACTATATAAATCTGATAATCGAGCCACTGTTCGGCGTTCCAGTCCCATGGTTTTCAGAGTTGTCTTATAGTGTTCACCTACGACGTCGAACTCAAAGAGCCTGTATGCTCAAAGGTGTTCGATGCCATGTGCTTGACTGCGTCTGCTATCTACAGTTCCTTTCCGAATATGGAAGCGAGTTCATCAACTTCCTCTCGTCGGTGATGACCGCTCGGGTTATCAAAAAGTTCGAGGAGGCGGACCTGTTCTCTGAGATTACGTACAACGAAATAATGTGCCGGCTCTTATCCACCAAGAAGGTGGACTCTCTTGACAGGCTGGGTCTGCTACCCAGGATGAAGGAGCCTTCCAAGAAGAAACGGGGAAGGCCCAGAAAGAACCCTTCCTAGGTGTATATGTGTACTTTCGATACTCCGGCCGTCTTTCTCTCCACGTTCCCTAAAGTAATGTGAGATCGTTGCAAACGACAGGGGCACTTCATGTGAAGTGCCCCTGTCGAATATGATGCTCAGAAGGGTTAATAACCCTAGGTATCAAACTACACTTGCATTATCCAATGACGGTTCCCACAAACTTCTCTTTGTTGAGGATTGCCATCGTGTTTGCAATGTCCCTTCCATCTGAGCAGATCACTTGCATGCCCAGCTTGGCAGCCCTCTTGCTCGCTATGGGATCAAAGGGAGTGTTCTTTCCAGGAACCCAGGTACTGCCTACCAGGGCTTTGAACTCATCCCAACTGATGGTATCCAAGGGTTTTGCTTCCGGGTTCTTTTTAGGATCGTCAGTATAGACCTTGGCTATGTTGGAGAGGTTGATGATTCTTTTCCCTAGGAACCGTTCTGCAAGGATTACTGCATCATTGTCAGTAGAGAAGCCTGGCTTCCACCCAGCAGCTACCAAGACCTGACCTTTGAAGTTTATGTGCCCAGTAGGGTCGGTGATGATGTTGTCAGTGCATAGGTCGCTGAACATTGCCTTGACCAGTTGTGCATTGAGGTGGGTGGCTCTGATGCCAAGCCAGTCCTGCTCTTCGCTTGGGGCATCCTCGATGATCTCCCGCAAGGCCTGTTGATAGATCCGTGCAGGGGCTCCACCACCACAGACAAGGATAATCTTCCTGCTTTTGTCCGCCTTGAGATACGCCCTCAAGTTTTTGTTCAGTTCTTTTAGAAAGGTTGTATCCACCTTATCCGGTGCTATTATCGATCCGCCCAATGATATGACGGTAGTATCTCTAGTGTTCATCAAGTCCTCCGCGCCTCCATCCTATCAAATAATGGAGTGGTTCTCAATCATTGCAGTGAAGAGATGCTCGTTTTCTCTTATAAAAGTTTGGGTACAAACAAACTGTATTTCTTATTGATTTCACCTGTGTCCCGGAGTAGATTGTCATCAACTTCTATATGAAGATGAACCATATGGTCAGGAACAGCCATTACACTGGTCACTAACAGGAGAGTAGGAAGAGAAATGAATCTTAAAGAAAAAGCAAAGACTATTGCAACCTATATTCCAGCTCTCTTTTTGGCGATGAAGAAAAAGAACACTCCAGTTGCTGCAAAGATACTAGCAGCCCTTACTGTAGGGTACGCATTGTCTCCAATTGATCTTATCCCTGATTTTATACCTGTGCTTGGGTATCTTGATGACCTTATCATTCTCCCACTTCTGATAACTTCGACTGTTAAGTTAATTCCTCCGGAAATAATGGAGGAATGCAAAGTTGAAGCAGCAGGGATGTGGAAAGGCGGAAAACCTACAAAGTGGTACTATACAATTCCTGTTATAGTCTTATGGTTGCTGATCATCTGGTGGATTGTTTCTCTGTTCATCCCTATTTAGCTGGGTACGCATCGTTCCCTCACTTGAGTCAGTTTCTTTCTTTTCCCGTAGATACTCACGTGGGGTAGCGCCAAGAACACCCCTTAAGTCCGAAATCAGTAATATCAATATATTTGTTGTTTAGCTAATCTGAAGGGTTTACAGGGCAGATGAATACTGATAATTTGTTCTTGCAGCTCGATAGGTTGCATGGCAGTCTCCTTGTTTATTGGTCGTACAACAAACATACCAGAGACTGCCTTTTCTATTCTATGCACTTTGAAAAATATCTGAATTACCTACTTGACCACCAAGTATGCGGAAGAACCATTTTTTTGGATAAACCAAACTTGTACTTGATGATAATCATAATCAGAGCCACGATGCAGATCCATACGAACAAGTCACCAAGTATTGGATATAGTGTAGGCACTCCTTTTGTTGGCACTTGTGCGACCATCGTCCAATCATTGCCCTTACTGTTGTAGTGATCCATTTGGGCAAGTGTTTCCCCTAGTGGATTGACGGCAAGGGAAAGGCCGTTGACGTCTTGGCGGAAAAGTGAATATCCATTCTCGATGGCGCGCGTCATACCGACCATACTGTGCAGTGGGTCGATCTCCTTCCAATCCGCAGTTGGTGCAAGCAATATGTCCACACCGCTTTGTCCTGCCTGTCGCATTACCGAAGGAAAATCCTGATCCCAGCAAATGACTCCGCTTATCCTTCCATAGGGCGTATCGACGGTTTGGAGTACCCCATTGCCTTTGACTGTACCTTCGATGAGATTACCACCAAATTTGTAGTGCTCAAGTACAATCCTCCCTTCTGGGCTAAGGATGTACAGTTTGTTCTCGTCACGCGAATTGGGATTTACAATATAAGGGCTGATACCAAGATAGATACCCTGTTCTTTGGCTTGCTCTTGTGCCTTTTCAAGGAACTGCGACAGGTCCTGTCTGGCAATTGGTGGTGAAATCTCTGACCATACCACAATCTTTGCACCAGATTGCGCCTCCCGTTGTGTCGCTTGGAACAAACGTTTCTGAATATCCTTTGACATTTCTCTGAACATGGCGAAGTCGTTATCAACAGCGTTCCATATGGCTTGCCCTTCAGCGCCACGAAGGTCGAATACATGTACCCCCGCAATTCGTACCGTCCCTTGGTCTTGAACAGAAAAAATTAGTCGGAGACCTCCAAAGGTAAACACAGAGACCATGATGAGCGCATATATGGCTACAGGCTTCTTTATCGCTTCGAAGTTTGCCCTGGTATCATAGGTCCAGTTGGCGAATGACCCGAACCACACGATTAGAAAGGTGATGCCAAACGTACCGGTGATTGAAGAGAGCTGCATCAGAGGCAGTACCTGGTATTGTGAGTAGGCAAGCATGCCTGTGTTGCCTAAGGGGTTTACACAGGTGATGAGGAACTCCACAACAACATAGGAAAGAGGGAGTACCAGCGTTGACAATACACCCTTTACCCTATTGTACAGAACCGAATCAAGGGTAAACAACAGTCCATATACCGGTCCTAACAGTGCAGGCAAATAATAGAGTATGCTAGCCGGATTTGAAGAAGCAAAGTGTAAGAATGCAATCTGTGAACCCGCTGAGATGATGACAGATGTTACGACAAACACCACTAAGGGTTTTTGTCCTCTCGTATATCTTAGCAGAAAAAGCGGATATAGCCAGGCAGCGAGCGCAAAGCACCACCTTCCGTTACTGAAAAACAAGAATACCGCACCCAAGAACACCATCAACCCTGTATGACCTAAATCCCTTTTACACATTGCTATCACCTCAGGTATACCGTTACCCTACAGTATTATACTCATGATATATGGGCTTAGCGTTACCATTTGAGACGCTGTTATATGGTGACCTGCTTTGAAAGCTAGTCCAGATATCAGGATGCCATATCTATCGTTGTTCTGTGGCATTTTTATAGGTACCTGGACCTACCTTAAGGAGGTCTTCTCTAGCGATGATCGTCAAATACGAGGCTACCGTCACGAGAGTACTATCGATTACCATGCGAAGTAGTACATCAACAATGTAGCCAGAGAATACCAAGGGCATAAAAACAAGGAAAACCGCCCAATTCAAGCCAAATGTCAAAAACCCAAACTCCCATGCTCTGTGTTGTACAGACTTCCCCTTTCTCTTGGTACCAAGCAACATGAACGCCGTACCTATTGCGATTCCCATCAGCAGTGTCCATGCGAATGTTTGTATAGGCATGGTTTTACTTCCAGATTTGATTACCCCCAATGAATATGCAATGTATCTGCCTACCAAAAATATTACGGTAAAAAGTACTATTGTCTTGGTTTTTTGTTTTGGTGAAAGTTCCACTGAAGTAGTTCCCGAACCTTTTTCAGGTTTCACCAAACCTAATAAAACACCCATCAAAAATACAGGTATCGCATCACTGAGGCCAACAATGATCTCCTTGATCAGAGGATTACCAAATAGGGATACTCCCTCAAGCATTGCTAAAAACCAAAGCAGTGCAATTGCTGTCCCATACCGTAACCCTTTGCTCACCCCTTCTTTAGGTATTGCATCCCTGATACGCCAAAAGACAAAAGCGACAACAGAAAAGGCTGATAAAGCCCAAAGGGAAGCTGTGATTTCTATCCCTAAGATATTTGCCACAAAGCTTAGGTTGGGATTATCAGGCATAGTACTGTACGGGCTTGTCACCATATGTAGGACAATATCAAGTACCACACAAAAAAATATGATTACAACAACTTGTATTTTTTCACCTGTTTTCATATTTGCTCTCTCCTATCGAATAGTACCTGCTCTCATTATATTCCGGATTATTTAAGCTTGGAAGAAGCAGTAATGACTGTTCTGGATAGTTTAAACCTGGTTGATTTTGAAAAAATTGCAGAGTGCTTGTGCGGTAAGATCAACTCGATAGGGAGGGGATTTGCAGAAAGTAGTTAGCATTGATCCTGGTGGCAGACTCCCTCCTACTAGTGAACCAAAAATACATGGAACCATACATAGGATGGAGTGTAAGCCCTACATCAGGATTTTCTTAGCTGTGAGTGCTCCAGCAAAATATCGACCGGAGGGTGTTACACGAATCAGCGTGTATCCAACAGCGAACCGGAATTACGCCTTGCGTACAAGACACGGGCAATGGTTACTTTTTTCTCCAGCTCATCCACCCAGTAGAACATGCAATTAGTATCTACCATTACCATCCTGTAGTCACGGGACAATGGTTTGATAGGATAATAAACGGCTGCCACATAGGGATTCTCTCCCACCCGCTCGGCTGTGAAGAAAAAATGTTCCGCAAGCGCCTCGGCGGCTTGCCGGTTAAGAAGTGTTCTACTAATATATCGCACAATCTCTACCAAATCCTGCTGTGCTCCAGGTAGATATTCCAATCGATAGGTTTTCTCAGATGCCATCCTTCATCGCCTTTAAAACATCCTTTGAGGAATACCGAACACCTGTAGAAAGAGCTTCGAGTTCAGCCTCTTGGAGCTTTGTATATACCTTACTTTCGTAACGCATATCCTCATACGCCTCCATGCTTAGCACAACCATGTCACCGTAACCTTGGCGTGTCAGTATCACCGGTTGCTGGGTCTCATGAACCACCCTCGAGATCTCTGAGAAATTGTTGCGCAGGTCGCTCACTGGTCTAATTAGCTTGGGTTTCATCGTATCCTCCATACAGAAATTAGCATAATTATGCTAACTCCGCAAGGAATAGTGTCAGCAACATCCTAGTACATATTCTATACATTGCACCACACAGCCATGTTCCCACCATGCCAGCCTCCCCTGTCTCGTCCAGGAGAGGCTTTCTTACGATACGCTTAGAATGCAATCTCCTCATCCAAAAAGGGTTCATCTTCCGCTTCTTCACAAAGCTCAACAGCCTTTCCCTTGCTTTCTGGCTTGAACTCCACATGTTCAGCCACCACAATGATCTTCTCGCGGTTGCCTCCGTCCTTGTCTTCCCACCGTTCCTGACGAAGGCGGCCGACAACCCGAACTCCTCTCCCTTTCTTCAGGTAATTGAGGCAGCCCTCAGCCAAACCACCCCATACCTGCACACCGATGTACATGACCTCTTCTACAGATTCTGCATTGGCCTTCTTGAAATACCGATTCACTGCTAGGGAAAACTTTCCCATAACACTACCATTGCTGCCAACAAGTACTTTTTCGGGGTCGCGTACCAAATTCCCTTCCAGCAATACCGAATTCAAATTGTTCATACCAGCCTCCAGACACCCCTTGGTTCAGATCCCCTCCAGGCTCAAGCCTGGCGATAGGGGTACGTCCCAAAGGGGTGTTCAGTACTGTAGGTATGCTTGGGTTCATATTGCTTCAATGGATGGAGAATTTGACAGGTCATTTAGATACCTCTCAAGCATCTTATGAGCTGACTACGAGGTTTCTCCCCCGGGTTTTGGCTGCATACATCAAGGTATCGACTTCATTGAGAATTTGTGCGGTATTGAGAGAGGTGGGAGGAAGTACCGTCAGCACTCCGAAACTCGCGCTAACCACCTGGAGCAGAGGATTTCCCTCGTGTCGGATAGCAAGGGCTATGATTGCGGCTCGAATAGTCTCGGCAAGTGCTTTAGCCTCCTGATTTGACGTATTAGGCATAATGATGACAAATTCCTCACCCCCGAAACGGGCGACAAGATCTTCAGCAGAGCGGACAGATTGTTCAAGCAGTCTTGCGACGCTTCGTAGACATTCGTCACCGTTCAGATGACCATACAAGTCGTTGTATGCTTTGAAATAATCGATGTCAAGCAGGATTAGGGACAAGGGCCGGTTGGTCAGATTGCAATCATCGCGTACGGTACTTAGTGATGTATCCAACTCACGACGATTGAGAAGTCCTGTGAGTCCGTCGACTGTTGCAAGGAGGGAGAGCTTAGTATTTTTCTCTTCCAATTCCTGCTGTTGCTTCGCAATGAATTGTTTCTGCAAAAGGTTTCGTGTATTCCCTCTCCAGATGGAGAGTGAAAGGAAAACACCTATGACAACTGAGGTGATTCCATTCACTCTATTGGATAGGAGAATGGCAAGATTGAATTGGTACAACCCCATTAGGAAGTAAAACGCAAGATAGGTGCAAAGGAAAAGGGGAATTGATACGATTGGCTGAATAGTAAAGATCATAGCGACAAAAATACAGATTACAAGAAAGGGAGTGATTGCCGTGGTAACCAACTGATCTAGGCTTACGAGGATGATACCCGCCAAGATAATGGATAGGAAAGCAAGGCCTACGAGCATATGGATAAAGCGTCGGCTCGGCTTGAGGTTCTTG
Organism: Sphaerochaeta sp.; assembly: GCA_016342655.1. Lineage (GTDB taxonomy): Bacteria > Spirochaetota > Spirochaetia > Sphaerochaetales > Sphaerochaetaceae > Sphaerochaeta. The sequence goes on from JAEINL010000077.1 coordinate 17,639, forward strand.
ATTCTCACATACGTGGTGATACAGAATATCAGGGCTTGAATGCCCAGAAGCACTGAATGCGTTATCAGAATGCCTAACCGCCAATATGCTTCAATAGAGTTAGTGGTGTTTGTGAAGAATGCAAAAAGGATTACGTGTGATGCCGAAAGTAGCATGCCTAACACTGACATCAGATGCATGCGATGCAGATTCATCTGATCGATTTCAGGAAGAATTGAAACGATGTCCTGATTAAGAACCACCAGATTGTAAATCGCTTTTTTCATGGAGAACCTGTGCTGTTGTTTTCTCATTTCCCGGCCCTTCTGACATAACGGTAAGCGTAAATTCGAGCCCCCTACAATATAAGTAAACAATATCCGACAATGATAATCGTTGGAGGATATTATGATGAAAAGTGCAATAGACAATGAAGAGAGGCAGAGCAG